>CANHVK010000015.1 GCA_947464135.1 Flavobacteriia bacterium
AACTTTACGTAAAAGTAAAACCAATAAAAATTTAATTGTAAAGGAACTAAAAGACGAAAAATCATTTGATGATCAGGCTATTAAAATAGACTCATTTATACTTGCTTATGGAAAAGTAGCAAGTTCACTTGATTATTCTAAATCAGATGGAACTTTTATCCATGTGGATGCACATTTAGATGAAAAAGACCATTTTTTACTTGTTGAAGAGGAATTTGAAAACCCTGTTTCAAATGAAAAAGGGACCAAAAAATATTACTTTCAAAAAGATAAAATTTTCAAGACTGTTGAAGAATTTCTTGAAAAAGAAATATATAAAATTAGAGTATCTTATTATGCTCCTAATGGAACTTGCTTAAAAACAAAAGAAAACACTGCAACTGATGCCTTTACTATTAATAAAAAGAATTATGTAGCTGTTCCTAAATACGTATGTAATTTTGATAAAGCACTTCGAGTTTTAAATCAACAAAAAGAATTTAGAATTACTTTTCAAGGATTTGTTAAAGCGAAAGAAGGAGAATATATGATAGTAGGTGCTCCAGGAAAAGATGCTTTTACAAGTGCATTACGAGTTTCTTTACAAGATCCATTCATTCAAGAAATTAAAAAAGATGAAGTTAGCTTCCTAAATGGAACAATCTATTTATCTTTTGAGAAAATTCGTGAAACCAATGGATTTACCTATCAACGATTGATTAAGGGTTCTTGGGAGAAACTATAAGAATTAAAATTCCTCCCTTGAGGATGAATTAAAGGAGGTGATATATTAAATACGTCACCTCCCCTGCCCATCCTCAAGTAGGGAAGAAACTATAAATTATTCGATTACTTTTAATTCCTTACCAACTTTGATAAAAGCTGCGATTGCTTTATCTAAATCAGCGATTGTATGTGCAGCAGAAATTTGTGTTCTAATGCGTGCAGCACCTTTCGCTACAACAGGATAAAAGAAACCTATCGCATATACCCCTTCTTGTAATAATTTATCTGCAAATTGTTGAGAAAGTGCAGCATCATATAACATAATAGGCACAATTGGAGAATCACCTGGTTTGATATCAAATCCTGCAGCAATGATTCTTTCTTTGAAATATTTTGTGTTTTCCTCTAGACGATCTCTTAATTCAGTTGTCGAACTTAAAATATCAAACACTTTAATTGATGCACCAACAATAGCTGGAGACAACGAGTTTGAAAATAAATACGGACGAGAACGTTGACGTAAAATTTCGATGATTTCTTTTTTACCAGTAGTATAACCACCCATCGCTCCTCCTAATGCTTTCCCTAAAGTTCCTGTGATAATATCTACACGATTCATTACGTTACAGTATTCTGGAACACCACGACCTGTTTTACCAATAAATCCAGCAGAGTGACATTCATCCGTCATAACCAATGCATCGTATTTATCTGCTAAATCACAAATTTGGTCTAATTTAGCGATGTCACCATCCATAGAAAATACACCATCAGTCACGATGATTTTAAAACGAGCATCTTTGGCAGCAATCAATTGTGCTTCTAAATCAGCCATATCAGAGTGCTTATAACGGAAACGTTTTGCTTTACATAAACGAATACCATCGATAATTGACGCGTGATTCAATTCATCTGAAATTATTGCATCTTCCTCTGTAAATAAAGGTTCAAAAACACCCCCATTTGCATCAAATGCTGCAGCATACAAAATAGTATCTTCCGTACCATAGAAATCAGCAATCTTACGTTCTAATGTCTTGTGAATATCTTGAGTACCACAAATAAAACGAACTGAAGACATTCCATATCCGTGGGTATCTAATGCGTCTTTTGCTCCTTTTACAACTTCAGGATGAGAAGATAATCCTAAATAGTTATTAGCACACATAATTACTACCTCATCTCCTGATGAAACTGTTACTCGAGCTCCTTGCGGTGAAGTAATAATTCTTTCTCTTTTGAAGATACCTGCTTCCTCAATATTTTTTAATTCTGTCGATAGAAAATCTTTGATTTTTCCGTACATAATGTTTTAATTTAGCATTGTAAAGGTAAGAATTTTTCAAAACTGACACAGGTCATAATTTAAGGCATTTCGATGTTCTAAATTTGTTTGACAAAGTTTCAGGTTATGGGTTTATTTTCTTTTAACAACAATCAACATTTAAATTCAATTAAATCAGCAGTAGAACAACTGAAAGAAGGAAATTATTCTTCTGTTCTAAAGAGTGATGATAATGAATCGAATACAACATATAAAGAAGTGGTTCACTCGATTGAGTCATTACGCAAAGAATTAGCACAAGCAAAAACCATCATAGAAGAATTTGCTAAAGGAAATTTCACGCTACCACAAAACATTTCTAAAAATAATTGGACAAACTCGCTCCAAAATCTTTCAGAAAAAATACTCAATGAACAAAAAATCATTGCTCAAAAAGAACGAGAAATGGAGACAAAAATGTCTTTGATAGACAAATTATGTATCGTTTCCGAAACTGATTTAAAAGGATACATCACCTATGTCAATGATAAATTTTGTGAAGAAGCTAAATATACCCGTGAAGAATTAATAGGGCAAAATCATAACATTGTTCGACATGCTGATATGCCAAAAGAAGCCTTTAAACAATTGTGGCAAACCGTTGGAAATGGACAAATTTTTAATGCTCCTGTAAAAAACAGAAGAAAAGATGGAACACCATATTATGTAAATGCAGCAATAGGACCTGTTTTAGATGAAAATGGAAAGCCTCAAAAATATATCGGAATTCGTTACGACCTTACTGAAGAAACCTACCAACGATTAGAAGCACAAGGAATTGTTCGCGCTATAGATGCTTCTTTTACCTATGCGACTTTTGATAAAAATGGAACAATTCTACAGGTTAACGAACAATTTGCAAAAATTCTGAAATACAAACCAACCGAATTAATCGGTAAAAGCCATCGAAATTTAGTTAAATCAGAAATTGCAAATTCGGTAGAATATATTCAATCTTGGAAATCGTTGAATGAAGGGGCGGCGCATCAAAATAACTATCAACTTCAAACATCAGACAATCAATCAATATGGATACAAGGAGTTTACTCTTCTATCAAAGATGAAATGGGGCGCATTGAAAAAATCATTATGGTTGGAATGGATGTAAGCGACTCAACTGAAGCAGCCAATGAAACCAAGCGAGCAACAAAAGAAGCAATACGAGTTTTAGATGGCTTGTCAAAAGGTAATTATTCCGAACGATTTGCAATTAAAACGAATCCTGAACTTGAAATTCTCGGAAATTCTCTAAATCATACCGTTGATGAATTAAAAATTAAAACACAAAACGACGAAGAAAATAAAAAAGCAGTTGTAGAAATTAGTCGGGTAATTAATGCAATGGCCGAAGGTGACTTAACGCAACGCTACACTATTGATTCTCGAGACGATTTACAAAAAATGGGAAATGCTTTTAACAGAACAATTTCGATTTTTAATAACCTAATCAACCAAGTAAAAGAAAATGTAGTTCGAATTGCAGAAGCAGGAAATCAAATGTCACATTCTGCTGTTCAATTATCGGAAGGAGCGACGAATCAAGCAAGTTCTGTGGAAGAAATATCTGCGTCCATGGAAGAAATGACAGCTAATATTCAACAAAACACAAGCAATTCAAAACAAACAGAAAGAATATCCACTAAAGCAGCAAATGATGCTACAAAAAGTAAAGAATCTGTTGATGAAACAGTTAGTTCAATGCAATTAATTGCTTCTAAAATTTCTATTATCGGAGAAATTTCAAGACAAACGAACTTATTAGCACTGAATGCAGCAGTAGAAGCAGCAAGAGCTGGTGAACACGGTCGTGGATTCTCGGTAGTGGCAGCAGAAGTAAGAAAACTAGCAGAAAGAAGTCAATTAGCTGCATCAGAAATTGACCAAGTATCTAATAAAAGTGTGGAAATTGCAAAACGTTCAGGAGTAATGCTTACCGAAATGACTCCTGAAATACAAAGAACCTCGGACTTGATACAAGAAATTACCGCATCAAGTGCAGAACAAAGTTTGAGTGCAGAACAAATAAATAATGCAATTCAAACTCTGAATTTTGTTGTTCAAGAAAATGCAGCTACCGCTGAAGAAATGGCAGCCAACGCAGAAGAATTAAATGCACAAGCTGAAGAATTGAATAGTGCAGTTGACTTCTTTAAAACAACTTAAATCAGCCTTTTTTATTTACAAGATAGATTCCACTTAATATGATAATCATTGCGACGATTTGCAAAAAGTGAATTTGTTCACCGAATTGAGTACCAATTAAAACTGCAACAATCGGAATGATGTAGCTAACACTCGTTGAAAAAATGGTAGAAGAAATCGCTATTAATTTATTAAATAAAAACAAAGCCACCGCAGTACCAACGATACTCAAAATAGAAATAAAAAATAACCCCTCTAATGCTTTTGGATTGGCTTGAAGAACTTGATAAGTACCTGCAAAAAATGTAATGAATAAGGAAGGAAGAATAGAAGTTGCAAAAGAAAGTGAAGCTATTTCCATCGCTGAATAATTCGTAAGTTTAAATTTTATCGTATTAATTGAAATACCATAACATATGGTTGCAAGCACAACAGAAATAATATGTTGTAAATTACCAGAAAATGAAACAGTATTACCAAATAAAATCAGTAAATAAACTCCAACAAAAGCAATAGACAATCCCAATATTTGAAATGATTTAATATATTGTTTAAAGAAATAAACACCTATCAAAACTGTAAAAACAGGCGTTAGACTATCGATAATGGCAGTCAACCCAGAAGACAAACCTTCTTCAGCATAAGTAAATAATAATGCAGGAAAAAAATTACCGAAATACCCCACAATTAAAAAGTACAACCAATCTTTTTTGCTTTGAACTTTTTTGATGTTTAATATAATTAATGGCAATAAAACAATACCAGCAATGACAATACGAAGCACACCAACCTGAAGCGATGAAAATATTGGAGTACCATCCAAGGAATGCATCCCTCGTTTCATCAAAATAAACGAACTGCCCCAAATAAAGCTTAATAAAATAAGATAAAACCAGGCTTGCGTTTTTTGATTCATAAGCCAAAGGTAGAAAGAAAAATGTAACTTTGATTTACGCTTTTAAACACATTATGGCAAAAGACGAAACCTTAAATTTTATACTTCAAAGTGCAAAATTACTTCACGAAAATGGTCTCCCTACTCACCGATTAGAAGAACGAATGAATGAAGTATGTAAAGCATTACATATAGAAAGCCAGTTTTTCTCTACACCAGGGTCCATATTTGCGAGTATTAAGATTGACGAAGTAGCACATTCTCATATGATTAAAGTTACTGACAATGAACTCAATCTTGAAAAAATTGACCTCATCGAACATGCCATCAAGAAAGTTATTTCAAAAACGATAGTACCTTACGAAGGAATAACTGAATTGAATAAAATTAAAACCCTTAAAAATCGCTATTCAGCAAAAATTTCCATTATTTTTATGGGTATTTCAACTGCAGCGGCAGCTTGTGTTTTTGGTGGGGAACTTCCGGCAATATTAAGCGCATTAATCATAGGTCTTGGCATCGGAAGTCTTGGGTTGTTATTGCGATATATCCCACAATTAGACAAAGTATATGCCTTGTTAGCAGCTGTTTGGGCGGTACTCGTTTCAGGTATCTTCAATAGTTATTTTAAAGATTTTCAACTAGATATTGCTACCATTTGTGGATTAATCTTACTAATTCCAGGATTCACTTTTACTGTCTCTGTAACAGAAATGGTGAATAATCATCTCATAGCAGGATTGAGTCGTTTTGCTACTGCTTTTATCACTTTTGTCATGTTAGCGATTGGAATTGGAGTGGGCGAATCAATCATTTTAAAATTGCATCTGACGAATGGCACCAATAATTGGGGAACATTACCTTTTTGGAAAGAATGGATTGCTTTAATTTTTGTCCCGTTGGGGTTTGTAGTATTGTTTAAAGCAAAACCAAAAGACTTTTGGTGGATATTAATTAGTTGTTGGATTTCGTATTTTTCATTTAAAATCGGAAATCAATTCACATCTAATACTACGGCTGTATTTCTTGCTTCACTAATGTTAGGAATAGTAAGTAATCTATTTTCACTAAAAACAAAACGCAACCCTTCGGTAATGTTAGTACCCGGTATGATTTTGTTAGTACCTGGTTCTCTTGGCTTTTTAAGCATTTCAAAATTAGTTGAAAGCGATGTGGTGGCAGGAATTCAAATAGCAATCAATATGCTAACTACTTCTATGGCATTGGTATTGGGAATTATATTTTCGAATGTATTTGTTAGAAATAAAAATTAAATCTGCTCGAAATTCTTGTACCTGATATCAATTCCTAAATATTTTCTGCAAAATCGTTTAAATTTATCTTTCGTTTTTTCTTTATTGAAGGAAATATCGTAATCAAATTTCCAATTTTTAGTTTTAATTCTATCCTGCATAACTTCTGGATGCGTTTCATTGAAAATAGCCAAAGAATCAATATTTTCACTATAATTAAACTCTATTACTTTTTTTACATTTTCTTCCATCCAAATATCATCATGCCACATTCTATGAAAAGATTCTTGTTTTAACTGCATTTTTTCAGGTGGTTTTACCCAACCATAATGATACATCCAAGCATCTATTCTTTTTACTTTTAGTTTTTCATTAGGTAATTTTCTAAATCCTTGCGCATCACGGTATGAAAAAATATCTTTTCGATTACGAATAACCCTAATTTCATCTGGATACCAACTAATAGAAGTACCTACATAATCATAAGATCCATAAAAATGTAGGTAATTAAATAAAAGACCTTCTACTTTTTTATCGTCCTTATACTGTAACATTGCTTGTTTTATGACAGGAATATACTTTTCATGTAACACCTCATCACCTTGAATATAAAATGACCAATCAGCATCTGCAGCTATTGCATCAAAAGCTTTATCAGTTTCTAAAGCTAAAGTTCGACCGCCCTCTCTAACGGAATCATCCCAAATAGTTTCAATAATTCTCACTTTTGGATCAATACCCTTAATGAGTTGAAGTGTTTCATCTTCTGAATTTCCAACAGCAACAACTACTTCATCACATAATGGTAAAATTGAACGAATTGCTTCAACAATAGGATAGTCGTATTTTATTGCGTTTCTAATAAAAGTGAATCCACTTACTTTCATAAAATTTCAATTATTTTAACAAAAATATATAACCATATTTGTTATTTACAACCTAAGATGTTAATTTTAATAAAACTTATGAATATGAAAAACTGGACTATTGTATTTTTAACTGCATTTTCTTTTTTATTTTTCTCTTGTGAAAAATTTAATTTCGATACACCTGATGGTTCAGGAAATGGTGGTAATTCAGGAAATGGAAAAGACACGGTTTACACTGAAGTAAAAGCTGAATTCATCAAAGATTGTACCGGCTCTTATTTACGTATGGATGGTAACGATTATAAAATCTGCAATACTGAAAATACAGCTTCATATGAGCATAATGATGTGATTTATGCATCCATTCAAAAAGTGAAAGAATGCACTGCTACTTCAACATATATTATGACTTGTAAAATGTACCATGCATTTGTTGCTACTATTGAAGTGAGAAAAAGTCAATTGCTTTACAGACCAACAAAAGAAATTACAGTAACTACACAAAAAATGAAAGTAGTGAAAGATTGTTCTGGAACTTACATCCAACACGATAATGTTGACTACCAAGTTTGTAACAAAGATATATTAGCGAAATATAAAGATGGAGATTGGCTCATTGCTAGTTTTTATAAATTAAAGGAATGTACTGAAAAAGGAGACCAAGCAGTTTGTATGCTTTACCATGAAAATAAAGGTTGGGTGAAAGTATATGATATTCAATAAATTTTAAAACAGCAAGGGCCATCTCCATCGGAAATAGCCCTTGCATCAGTCATCGTTAACTTAAACCAAAATCTAAAACAAGCCTTTGATAAACTGATAATCCTTTTGGGATTTGTTGGGAATGTTAACTACTTCTTTGTCTTTTCCTAACGTTGCTGTTAATACAGCTAAATCAATCAAATAACGTACTACAGTAAAAAATAGAACAATGTCAATTAAAATAATCCAGAACATAAACTTATTATTTTGAGTTAATACTTAAAATGTATTTTGATAGTTCATCTAAATCACCCTCTGAAAGAGAACCAAAGGAAGGCATCTGAGGATAATCTGGACGTTTCTTACCAGGAGCCTTAATCCACGCTTTCAATCCATCTCTATTTTCTTTATAAATAGATACCATTTCAGTCATTGGAGGACCAACTAATTTTTCTTTCTCTTGATGACACGAAGAACAATTTTTCTTAAATAATCCTGCACCAACGGCAAATTCACCTAAAGTTGTATCTGCCTCAACCGTTTCAATTACGGGATGTAAACGTGCATCTTCAGATTGTTTTTGAAACTCTTTCGTTTTTGCAGCAACCAATTTTTGATGAGGACTTAAAGCATTGTGTCGATACATTTGTCTACTTCCCCCGTAGATAACAAGATAAAACAAAACAAACGTAACAATCTTTCCATAATATATTCTATTTTCAGGCGCTGCAACCATTGATTTCCAAGTGTAAATTGCAGAAATAACGAGCATAACTCCAGCAGAAATAACACTAATAAGAACATCAAAACCATAACCTTTAGAAGGTAACGTAAGGACAACTACAACTCCAAATAAAATTTGCAATCCTAACCCTATAAAAGCAATATTATAGCCTAATTTCATTAAATCATTACGTGTTAATTCAGTATACAACTTCTCAACTCTGTAACGTAAACGCTTGTGATAACCAACTAAGAAAACACCTGTAATGGTGATACATGCACCCAAGAATTCAAAATAGCGAGGGAAAACATTGGGTAAAACTAACGCATCTAAAAATCCACTTACTGTACCCCACTTCTCAGGAAACATCAACAGGTTCACATTCGTTAAGAAAATAAGTGGAATAAATAAAAATATACCAACAGCAGTAGCAATAATTCCGATATGTACTCTTCTACTTTCAGCTAAAGCATCCCATGTATATTTATGTAAATAAGTTAATAAAAAAGCAACAGTAACTAAAGGTATAATCAAAATCCAAGCGAAGCCTGTTAATGCATTTGCAGAATAAAAATAGATAGTATAAAGGGTATTAATACACAATAAAGGTGCAACACCTAAAACAACTGCCATACTTTTATTAACAGTAATTGTTTTCGCTACTTCGTGTGCAAAAGTATCATATTCTTTATTTTTTAACCCTTTGATTTGCGCCCATAAAGTAATAATAGACCCGCCGAGCATAAGATTTATAAAAATAATGTGCGCTAAAAATGATACTATTAATAAGGTCACTAACAACCATTCAGGTAGAGGTAATTCTAACGGAATATCCTTTGGTATTGGGGTAGAAACTTTGAATAACATAATTCTTATTTTTTAAATTGTTCAACACTGTTAACAGGGTTAATTTTCACCCCTTTTGTTTGTGCTCCTTCGACACTTTCACCTGAAGTTTGTAAACTTTTAATAAAATGTGCTAAAGCATCTAACTCTTTTTCATTTCCTGGGAATGGAGGCATATACGTCCTACCCATATGCATATTTGGAATATATCCAGCCACTGAAGCAACATCCAATGGTTTACCAAAACCATACATACGTTCGAAAACATAGGTAATAGAATTCACCCCTTTCGCTGTATGACATCTACTACATGTTAACATAAACACATCTCTCCCTGCTTCAATTTTATTTTCTTCCGTTATTTCAGTCGTTGATGCATACGTTGCATGTTTCAATACACCATCTTTTTTATATAATGGATAATCTTCTACACGTAATAAGTTTGAGTACATATATCCACCGATAACATAAGGTTTTCTAATAAATTCTCTCACTCTTTCAAACATCCCTAAGAAACCAAAGACAAAAAAACAAGGAATTACCACCATCCACATTTTAATTTTACTCGGTGTAAATACACCAAACATTGCTAAAATTAAGACCGAAGAAATGGCAACGATTATTACAATTTTAAGGATATCATAGTATTCTTGAAAGTCCATCGTACCAACAGCGGTACTCATATTCTCAACCATAGCTTCAGGTAATACATTCCAATAATTAAACGCAGCAAAAAGAGATAATGGAGCCCATACCAAAATCCATTTTGAGGAAAGTTTTACGCTTCTTTTTAATAACTCTTTATTTTTTCGCGCAAAGAAAAAAGCTAATGTCATTCCATAAACACCACCAACCAACATAGCAGTAGGAGTTCGAAATAAGAGTTGAGGTAAATAAATCGGATTAAAAACACCATTGATTAATGAATGGTCATTATTCCAATTTCCTGGATCCATCATAAAACCTAAAATGGCAACAATCAACGCCATAGTAATCCATGAGAAAACTGCTAAAAACCAACCAAAACGAATGTGACGCATTTTCGAATGAAGCGATTTATTTGCGTTCTTCCAGGTTAAGAAATAGATTAAAATTAATACTACTTCGGTAACGAAAACTATCCATTCAATAAACCATGCCCAAAAGAAAACACGAATTAAACTTGCTATAGAAGAGGGACTAATTAATGCCGCAGAAAACCATATCCCCACTCCTGTCATTGCACCAATTGTTGTTGTAATAATAAATGCAACTTTCATTTTTTTATAAATGAAGTTATCCCATTCAAAATCAGTTATTTGATTAGATGGTGAATTCTTAACTCCTTTATATTCTAACCAAGTAATATAAGGAATAAAACCTACAGCAAGTCCATGATTAATAAGGACGTGTAGGATGGCTATCACAGCGATTAAAAATCGATTGTTTAGCCAATCTAAATGAAATAAAGGAAAATCCATAGTAGTTAATTTTACTCCGACAAAGTTCAATCATTCACTTACAAATAGGTATTCAACTTTAAAGGCAATGATTTCAATTTTTACACCCTTGAATTTTAAAATTTCAACTTTTTATTTCGTTTTTTATACCTAATTACATTGTGTCAATACGACGAAACTTCTCTGGCGGAAAACCCGTTTCACGTTTAAACATTGTAATAAAATAACTAACATGTTCAAATCCAAGTTTATCTGAAATTTCATTTACAGAATCATTCGTATAATGCAATAATCGTTGTGCTTCAATTATTATTCTTTTGCGAATAATCTCTCCTGCTGTCTTACCTGTCTCTTCTTTACAAATTTTATTTAGGTAATTCGGACTAAGATGCATTTGTTCTGCAAAATCGCAAGGGAGTTTGTATTTATCAAAATACTTATCAACTAAACTTTCAAACTCTATTATTCTTTCTCGTTTTATGCTCTTCACATAGGTATTAGGAACGATGGAAAAAGCACGATCAACTTGAAATAATAATATGTTTAAGTAAGATCTCAACACTTTACTACTTGTTTGTTGATGCGTTAAAAACTCATCATACATAAAATTTAAAATGTCAAATGATTTTTGAAATTGATTATTATTCAATCGAATGCAAGGTTTTGATTCTTGTTTCAAAAAATCAAATTGATATAAAACGTTGTTATTGTAACGTAAGGAAAAAAAATCTTCTGTAAAACAGATTACTTTTCCTTTTGCTATTTTATCTATTTGTAATTTATTTACACTTTGGGGTTTGATAACAATTGCTTTAGGTTGATCAATAATAACTTTGTGGTTATCTATAATCATTTCTCCAACAGCATTCTCAACGAGATAAAGCGAAAAATAAGTTGATTTATGGGGATATTCAAGAATTGGGTGTTTTTCAAGTATTCCTTCTAAATCTTCCATCCATAAATTCTTCACTCCTTGTCCAAACATACCAATCGTGCGTACTGGTATTTCAGATGAAAACATAAAATATTGATTTTAAAGTGGATAATTCAACTTTCTAAAATCAACATGTTTTTGGAGGATGAAAAAATCGAAACGTATTTTGACTACGATAGAAATTCTGATAAAGTTTATTTAATGTTTGATTTGAATTTATGATCTCCATATTTGGAATTTCATTTACATACTCTTTTGAAATAAATAATTGAATTTCCTTCAATTTAAAATCTGGAAATTTATGTTCTTGCTTATCTACTTTTTTAAATTGTTTGTCTAAATAACAGGAACCTTTACAAACAGGAATTTTATCAAATCGATTAATACAAAGATTACTTTCAATATAAGCGCGATTTAAACAAAAATCAATTAATACGAAGGTCTTATAAGTAGCACTAACTACAAAAACAGTAACTAAAAGATATGTTATTACCTTCTTAATCATTCTTTAACCAATAATTCAATGTCTTTGATTAAGCGTTTTGTTTCCTTTTTGTTTGTACCATCATAAACTCCACGAATATGTCTATGTTTATCGACTAACAACAAACCACCACCATGAATATAACCACCTGGTGCAGTGCTGTCTTCTCCCGCTATCGTAAAATACCCATTTTCTGCAATGTCATAAATTTCTTTCTTTTCTCCTGTTACAAAATGCCATTTTGAATGAGAAATTCCCAATCTATTTGCATATGCTTTAAGTTTCTGAATAGTATCATGTTCAGGATCAATAGTATGCGACATGAAAGCAATGCGATTATTATTTAGATAATGCTTATACACTTTCTCTGTTTCTTTGGTCATTTTAGGGCATATCGTTGGACAATCCAAAAATATGAAAGAGGCAACGTATATTTTATCTTTAAATGTATTATTATTAATTAGTTGATTATTTTGATTTCTAAATTCAAAATTTGGAACAATAGGATAATTGGTATCATTTCCGACAATTATAGGATCTCCTAAAATGGGCAATTTTTTGTCCGTTGAAGACAAATTACAACCAACTAGTAACACCAAAAAATTACAAAATATAATTAGTCGAAACATGACTGTAAAATTATTACAATTATAATTAGTTATGTAAGATGGTAATCTATTTAATTAGTCAAAATAAGAAATAAGCATAAAAAATTAAATAGAAAGTATAAAAAATTAAATCAACTTGCTTTTATATTGAATTTTCTTTGCTGAAAAAATATCCCATGAAAATCAAATCTACATTTTTAATGATGACAAGTATGATTTTGTCATCATCTATTTTCGCACAAACAAGCGAAGAAATTACATTAAAACCGAACTTTTATGAAAATTTGTCTGCATTTTACATAATCATTGGAATTATTCTTTTATTAATGATAACGATTAATGTTATCTCAATGGCATTCAAAGGAATGGTTAAAAAAACTACTGAAATTATACCCTTAGAGAAAAGGAGTGAACGTATTGGTAAATTATTATCTGAATTTAACAAAATGATTATTATCGCTTTATTGCTTTTCATTGGTACTTATGTAGTGTCAAACTTAAAATTAACATTTACACTTCCTGGAACTACAACCGAAAAAACACCGTGGTTACAAGTTCATCGTAGTGATTTATGGTTTTTTATTGGCATCATTCTTATAGAAATCAGCATCGTAGTATTTTTAATGAGAGCATTTAATAAGGTTTTGTTTGTCCATACAAAAAATAAGAATTAAAAAATGTGTCTAAACTTCTTTAGAATCACTTTATGATTATTATCATAAATTTTGATTTTTATGCTAAAATTTAAAAATTTACTCATGTAAAATATCTAATTTTGCAGCATGAAAAACCTAACATACAAGATTTTTGCTTTTTGTATGATCAGTTTGTTTGTCTCTAACACACTGATCAAAGCAGGTTTATTCATTAATTATCAATTTAACAAGGCTGAAATCACACGAAAATATTGTGAGAACAAAGCAAAGCCAATGCTGAATTGTAACGGTAAATGTTATTTAGCAAAACAGTTAGCTAAAGAACAATCCAAAGAAGAACAATCGAATAAAATTGATTTTGGGAAGTACAAATATGAAACCAACGAATTCACAGTAACTACTCCTGAATTCGGTTTTGAAAAATATACTGAAGTTAGTCTTTCTCAATCGAAGAAAGATTTCTACTATCAAACGACTTCCTCTGACAAACATACAGGGAATATCTTTCATCCGCCAACAGTTTAATATCAAATTTAAATGTCAGTATATCAAATTGATGTATTGATATGTAATTGAATTTGGTTTTTGTTTCTTTAGGAAAAGATATAAGTTATAGGTATTAATGCATTTTATCACCTCCCTTTATCCCTCCTCAAGGAGGGAAAATCAAATTCAATTTAGAATAATCATTTAATTTTCGAATTTGCACAACTTGTTGCGATGAAACTTTTAGGGTGGATCGTAATACTATTATTTCTAAATCAAGTAATAGCACAAAACGACACAACAAATTATAGCGTTTCCTGTCATTGTATTAGGAACTTAACTCCGTCGGGTGTAATGATTAGTCATGTGCATCCAAAGTCAGAATGGATGGTAAGTTATCGTTTTACCCAAATGAACATGGGAAAACCGACTAGTACCTCATCAGATATTTACAATCAATATTTGACGTATACACCATCCATGCGAATGAATATGCACATGCTGATGGCGATGGTAGGTATTACAGATCGATTGACAGTAATGGGTATGTTTCATTACATGCAAAATAGCATGCCGATGGAAATGATGACAACACATGATCACGATCATTCTCATGCAGATGGACACTCGTCTATGGATATGCACACCGATGGATTAGGAGACACAAAACTTTTTGCGATGTATGGGTTGGTTAAAACCGATAACCAGCAATTACTTATTTCCAATGGGGTAAGTATACCAACTGGTAATTTCTCTGTTCAGGGATCCGCATCAGACATGTTATACGAAGGAAAACGTTATCCCTATATGATGCAATTGGGTTCTGGTTCATGGGAATACCTGCCAAACATCACCTATGTTTACCAAAAAGAAGACGTAGCATTGAGTTACCAAACAGCTGGAGTAATTCGTTTGAATAACAATACAAATGGTTATCGGCTTGGAAATGAATGGTACAACACTACTTGGATTGGTTATAATTGGTGGGAGAATATCGGATCTACCCTTCGTGTAGAAGGAACTATTTCTGAAACAATTCACGGACAAGATCAACAAGTTTATACATACAATGAAATAGGAGCCAATCCTGCAAATTATGGAGGAACCCGTCTATCTGCTTTTTTGGGCACGTCGTATGAGCTAGAACTAGGATCATTAACAAATTGTAGAATTGCCCTAGAGTATGGAATTCCATTCTATCAAAAATTAAATGGGATTCAAAACAAGGCAACATCTACTTGGAATGCATCATTAAACTTTTCATTTTAACTACTATGAGAATTTCAATTTTATTTATTACACTTTTATTGGTTGCTTTTTCATGCAGAAAAGAAGAAATAGTAACTAATACTCCAACAACTGATAATACTCCAAAAGGACGTTTGGTTTTTCACCTACATACTTTCATTGGAGATTCTGAAGTAGATGGATATGATATAGATATGACTACTCCTGAGGGTAGAAAAATCTCATTGAATAGAGCGCAGTTTTATATAACAAATGTTCAATTAGTAAAATTAGATGGAAGTATTTACAATGTTCCAAGCAAAGGAGCATTAAAAGTATTCGAATCGGAAAGTGTGGTAATTGGCGATGTGAATGTAGGCAACTACAAATCCATACGTTTTAAATTAGGCTTGATTCCAGAAACAAATTTGCTATTACCAACTGTAGAAGGGTATTCAAATTTGCTAAATCAATCAGAAATGTGGTTTAATAATACTGCCAAAGCTAATGAATATGTGTTTTTGAATTTTGCTGGAAAAATCGATACAACCAAAGCGATGAATGGGGAAAAAATTCCCTTTGAATACAAAATTGGCGGGAATGATAACTTAGTTACTATTGAAATGCCTGAACAAGGGTTGACAATTTTAGAAGGTCAAATTGGGTACGGACATATGATCATTGATTATAGTAAATTCTTTACAAACATCGATTTAACCAAAAACGAAAACCTAACGATTCAAAGTTTAGCGGATAACAAAAAAACCATCGTAACAACCCTTAAAACGAACATTGCATCCATGTTCAAATACGAAAATTAAAAATGAAAAAAGCACTTTTCATAGTTTCTGTTTCTCTCGCCTTTGTAGCTTGTAAAAAAGGTACTACCGAAGTGGTGTGTAACCCACCTGCAACGGTATCTTTTAAAAATGACATTCAACCCATATTCAATGCAAATTGCAATACTTCAGGATGTCACTCAGGAAACAAACCTGCGGGAAATTTAAACCTTGAAAGTGCAAATGCTTATGCTAATTTAATGGACTCTAAAAGTGGATATATCGACCTTTTACATCCAGAAAATAGCATTTTGTATGTTTCCATAACTTCAAAAACGAATCCAATGCCACCATCTGGAAAATTAGATGAATGTGTAACAGGATTAATTTTGAAATGGATACAGCAAGGAGCGAAAAAAAATTAGGCTTCGAGAAGGTCAGTAACTTCGACTTTGCTCAGTTTGACTGACTGAACAAAGAATCTGCCTTAGTGAGCATAAACGAAGTTACTGTCCGACTGAGCGTAGTCGAAGTCAAAATAGAATTAGAATAAAAACTTAAAATTTAAAAAAATGAAAAAAGTAAAATTAACGATCGTTGCAGCAGCAACATTAATCTTAGGATTAACATCTTGTAAAAAAGAGGAAACTACACCTACAACAACTACACCTACTGGTAATGGTACTGTAAATATCGAATTTGCACACAAATACGGTATGATGAACGAAAATAATTTTGAACTTGAAAAAGAATTCATTCATCCAATGAAAAAAGACACGATGTATTTCTCTAAATTCAAGTATTTCTTTACGAATGTACGTTTGAAAAAAGCGGATGGTACTTATTGGACAGAAACTGAAAGCTATCATTTAATTGACTTAGCAAAACCAAGTTCATTATCTTTAAGTTTAGCAAATGTACCTGCTGGTGATTATACTTCTTTGGAATATACTTTAGGTGTTGATAGTGCTAGGAATGTATCTGGAGCTCAAACAGGTGATTTAGCAACTACAAACGATATGTATTGGAGCTGGAAAAGCGGTTACATTATGTTAAAAGCAGAAGGAAAATACTTAGATACTGCTAAACAAAAAACATTTGTATTCCATTTAGGAGGATTTAGCGGTGCAAATAATATCGTTACTAAACGTTCGTTAGCTCTTGAAAACACAAACAAAGTAAGTGTTTCAAACGGGAAAAAAAGTACGATCTCTATCGAAGTTAACCCAGGATTATTATGGCATACTGCAGAAACTGTAAAAAAATCGAATAT
Organism: Flavobacteriia bacterium; assembly: GCA_947464135.1. Lineage (GTDB taxonomy): Bacteria > Bacteroidota > Bacteroidia > Flavobacteriales_D > Crocinitomicaceae > CANHVK01. Next base: position 17,347 of record CANHVK010000015.1, read on the forward strand.
GATTCATATGCCAGGTGCTAATACTATTAAAATGGCATTAGGTGATAACGGCACTACCGGTTTTGGATTTTTTAATAGCCCTTATGGATTCTCTGTTAAAAAAGTGACTAATAATCAATAAAAAAATTGATTCAGGAGAATTAATCTTCTCCTGAATCTTTTAACTTTCATGTATGAAATACATTTACATCCTACTCATACTTTTTATAACATTTTCTTGCCAAAAAGAAGAAGCAATAATTTCTCCTGTTAATTCTTTCACCTTTGATCAACCTACTCATTTTCCTAAGCCAGTCTATTCATATGCCAACAATCCACTAACAAAAGAGGGGTTTGAACTAGGACGTTTTTTATTTTACGATCCCATACTTTCACTTGATAGTTCTATATCATGTAGCTCTTGTCATGCTCAACCTCATGGTTTTGCAGACCACAATATTCCGTTAAGTAAAGGAGTGAATGGAAAATTTGGCAAACGAAATGCACCCGCTCTGATGAACTTAGCTTGGTCACCCGCATTTATGTGGGACGGAGGTGTAAATCACATTGAAGTGCAACCATTAGTTCCTTTAACAGATGAACATGAAATGGGAGAATCAATAGCAAATATTGTCATTAAATTAAATCGTAGCACCTTTTACAAAAAGAAGTTTAAAGAAGCATTTGGTATAGAAACAATTACTGATCAAAAGCTACTTCATGCGTTGGCTCAATTTACATCGATGTTAGTTTCAGCTAATTCAAAATACGATCAAGTAAAGTCTGGTAAAGCAACTTTTACAGAAGATGAAAATCAAGGATATGAATTATTCAAATCTTATTGTAATACTTGTCATACAGAACCTCTTTTTACCAACTATTCATATCGTAATAGTGGTTTAGAAAAAGAAATTATAGATATTGGAAGAGAGCGTATTACCCTAGAACCAACTGACAAAGGAAAATTCAAAGTTCCTTCCTTACGCAATGTAGAATTTACTTATCCTTACATGCATAATGGAAGTATTTTTAACCTAAAAGAATTGATGAAATTTAAAGCTAATGGAATACAAATTTCAAATACAACAGATCCATTAATTATGAATGGTTTTCCATTATCTGATAAAGACCAAGCGGATCTTATTGCTTTTCTTAAAACATTGAGTGATTTTTCTTATATCGGCAATGTGAAATATGCAGAACCAATACGTTAAAATAAAACGATTTATACTTACGATTAAATAAATTAAAAATGAAAAAATTATTTCCAATTACTTATATCTGTTTATTCTTTATTTCTTGTAAAAAAGAAAATACAAACACTGTAACACCCATTAATAGTAATGTAGAAAATTGTTCAAAAACAATTTCATATAAAACTGAAATTGCACCAATGTTCAACACTTATTGTGTAAGTTGTCATTCATCAATCCAAGCAAGTGGTGGAATAAATCTCTCTGGATATAATAATACTTCAACACATGCTACTAGTTCTTTAAACTCTATCAAAAATGGATCTATGCCTCCCATGGGTTCAATTCCTGACAGTTTAATCCAAAAGTTAAATTGTTGGATTAATCAAGGAAAGTTAAATAATTAGAGACTTTTAAAATACGTACATATCCTTACATCTGTTTGATAGTTAGATAATTTCACTTATTAAGATTTTTAAAAACAACTTTTTCGTAGTACTTTTGCTTTCAAATTAATCAAAAATGATGAAAAAATTACTTGTTTTATCTTTCTTATTTATAAGTTGTTACTTCTTCTCACAAGATGGAGGAAACTATTTCATTAAAAATTTCGATCAAAAAGTTTCTGGATTAAATGGACAGGCGTGGACAGGAATAGAAGATAATAATGGCGTTTTATATTTTGCTTCAGGTACTAAAGTTTCGATGTATGATGGAAGAAACTGGACATCTGTTCAATTAACAAATCAAGCCCCTCCACTATCTTTTTGTAAGAATGAAAAAGGAATCATTTACGTTGGTGGTGTAGGTGAGTTCGGATACCTACAACCTAATAAACAAGGATTAATTGAATATGTATCTTTAAAGAATAAAGCTCCAAAAGATAAAAGAGATTTTCAAAATATTTGGACTTGCGTAAGTAATGAAGGATTTGTCTACTTTGCAACGGATAATGGTATATTTTCGTGGAATGGGAAGGAAGTAAAATTCATCAAAAAACCAGTTTTTATGACCTTAATAAAAATCGGTAACCAAGTTGTTTTTTGCTCTCCCAAAGAAGGGTTGATGGAAATTGATAAAGGGATTGTAAAACCTATGAAAAATGGGAAAGCTTTTATCAATACTCCTGTTGTAGGTGGGGTTAAAATATCAAAAGACGAAATCTTATTTTTAACGGGAAAAGACCCCGTAATGATTTACAATACTAATTCAGGTGAAATCAACAAAACTCAAAATCAAATACTTTCTTATAATAATTTTCTTCTTCAAGCCTATGTATATAGTGTAGATAAAACCGTTAATAACAAAATTATCATCGGAACTATCTACCAAGGTGCGCTTATTTTCGATTTAAATGGTGTGTTACTTGGACAAGTGAATACAAAAACAGGGCTTTTAAACAATGCTGTAAATAAAGTATTTAACGACCGTATGGGTAACACCTGGTTGTGTACTGATAAAGGAGTAGCTCGATTAGAAATAAATTCAGGTTTAAAAAATTGGAGTCAAAACGAAGGAATTGATGGAGCTGTAGAAGATGTTATTGTTTATAATAATACGGTTTATGTAGCAACTGCTGTAGGGGTAAAATATTTAAAAGACGGCGTATTTGTTCCTATAGAAGGATTACGAGATGAAAATTGGGAATTTATTCAATTTAAAAACAGATTATTTCTTGGAAATGCTAACGGACTTTTTGAAATAAATCACTCAACAAAAACAGTAACTCAAATATTTGATAAAAATACTGTTTGGTCTGTTAATCAAAAGGATGACAAACTAATTCTTGGAAGTACTGATGGAGTGTACGAATTTACACTTGAAACGAAAGTATACAAACAAATTGCAAAAACAAAAAGTGCTGTTAGAAGTATTGCTTTAGATGGTAAAAACAGAATTTGGTTTGCTACTGAAAATACAGGTGTTGGTTATGTTAATAATCAAAAAGTAGAATACCTATCTCGTAAAGAAGGATTAAAATTTGATGGTTATAACCAAGTTTTTAGAATAAAAGATAAAGCATATGTAGGAACAAAAGCAGGATTATATATCCTAGATGACACAAAAAATAAACTTGTTAAGGCTTGTGAATTTGGGGAATTTATGTGTAAGGAAGAAACTGGGGTTTTCAGAATGAAACAATTCGGTAAGGATATGATTTTTACATCTACCTATGGAGATAATAGTGCACGTTTTTCATTAATAAATATTAAAAATAAAAATAGAGATACACTTCATCTAAAGCAATTACCTAAAATGCATATCTATTCTTTTTGTGAGAATAACAATATTATGTGGTTAGGTACTCCTTTCGGACTTTATCAGTACAATAAAAACGAAATAAAAAATACTAAATATCAAAATAAAGCACTTGTAAGACAAGTGTTTGTAGGAAAAGATTCACTTCTTTTTGGTGGTTCGTTTTTAAATTTTGACGAGAATAAAAATGCAATTATTGGTAATACTCAAATTACAAAATTGAATCCTAAAATCGACTACGATTTAAATGAAATGAATTTTGTTTTTACAAGTCCATTCTATAATAATGAAGATAAAATACTTTACCAATACAAATTAGAAGGATTTGACGAAGAATGGTCTGCTTGGAGTGCGGATAACTTTAAAAGTTATACCAACTTATTTGAAGGGAAATATACTTTTATGGTGCGTGCTCAAAACGTATTTGGACAAATTTCAGAAATTGGTAAATTTAGCTTTAAGATTACTCCACCTTGGTATAGAACTATTTATGCATACATTATATATGTTTTAGTTTTTGTATTCTCGATATACACATTTGTAAGAATGTATACGAAAAGACTAAGAGAAGCTAATATTCGATTAGAAAAAATTGTAGCAGAACGTACAGCTGAAGTGGTGAAACAAAGAGATGAAATCCAAGAAAAAAATGAATTAATTACCGAAAGTATTGAATACGCGAAAACCATCCAAGAAGCTATCATTACCTCTGATGAGTATTTTAGAAATATCTTTAGTGACTTATTTATATTATTTAAACCGAAAGATATCGTAAGTGGTGATTTCTATTGGGGGTATAAAACAAAATCAAACAAGATATTCTGGGTTGCTGCCGATTGTACAGGTCACGGTGTACCAGGAGCGTTCATGACCATGATTGGGATGTCCTTACTAAATGAAATTATAATCGAAAAGGAAATAGAGAATACCAATGAAATCTTAGATTTATTAAGAGATTCCGTTATTAAAACATTAAATAAAAATGTTGATTTAGATTCTGATGAAAAAATGCGTAATGGTATGGATATCGCTATTTGTTGTTGGGATCTAAACACAAATGAACTTTCATATTCAGGTGCAAACAACCCTATGTATATCTTTAGAAATGGTGAATTATTAGAATATAAAGCAGATAAACAACCTATTGGTATTTACAAAAAAATGACTCCTTATACAAAACATACAGTTGAACTACAAAAAGGAGATAAGATATATACCTTTAGTGATGGATACGCAGATCAAATGAATGAAGAAGAAAACAGATTCAAAATTGCAAACCTTAAGAAAGCGATTTTAGAAGTTGGTGCTCAACCTACTGCATCTCAAAGAGAATTCTTCGATACAACCTACGAAAATTGGAAGGGAAGTTATGAGCAAATGGATGATGTTGTATTAATTGGGGTAGAAGTTTAATTAAAAAGTATATGACAAAAAATAGGCTGCTCAAATTTGAGCAGCCTATTTTTTTGGGAATAATTAAATCAAACCTCTTTTATTTCATGAGATATTTCAACTAAATCAAGTAACTCTTCACCGGCTTCTTGCATTTCTTCGTCATCTGATTGATAATACCATATAACGTGTAGGTCTTTTGATTCAGCAAACTTTTCAAACAACTCAAATAAATCAAGTAAAATTTTACTCGTTGAAGTGTTAAAATAATCCATTTTCACCTCAAAAATCATTTTTTCCGATGTTTCTTCAAAAAAGGCATTTAACCATTCAAACATTGGTTTGTAAAATTGCATAGGATTTTCAGGCCTAGAATTCCCAGTTAATGAAAATACTTTTTTATCAGGATCTAATTCAATTTGAGGTGTCATCTTAGTCGCCTCCACAAAATATCTTTCCATGACTAATAATTTTTTAAATCTACAGTAATTAAAAATGTAAAGTTTGAAGTTTCAATATCATGGTATTCAACAGTAAATTTGATGTTTTCTGTAGATTTTCTAGCAATTTCTATTAAACCTAAGCCAGCATCCCCTTCTCTAGATAATTTACCATGTTTTAGTTGATCCTTATATAACTTAGTTAGTTCCTCTTGATTCGCAAAATTCAATTCTTGAATTGTATTAATTAAAGGTCCAACTTCAGAATTAGGCACTAAATTTCGAGTAGAAATATATAACCTACTATTTAAATCTAGATGACATATAAAACTTGATACATGTTGTGAAGGATACCTAACAGCATGCTTGCAAACATTATCCAATGCTTCAGTAACAATTTTAAGAATTTTTTTCTTAGCAACTAACTCAATATTCCTAGCGGTCATTCTATCATCTATTTGAGTTATCACTGAATTTGTATTAGACCAATCAAAAGGCTCATTTAAAATTAAGACTTCTGATGCTACACTTGGTACTCCTAAATTTTCTAAAACATTTAATATTGGTAACGACATAACTTTAACTTTTTTTTATTAAAATAGTAAAAATTTCTTAAAAATGAAAAAGGAGAATAAAAATTCTCCTTCAATCATAAAAAATAATTATTTAGTATTTATCTAATTTTTCTTTAAGTTCATTAATAACATCAATTTCGATTGGGTCAACATGATTCAATTCTGCAAGATAAAAAGAAGCCCAATCTACCACATTAATAAAATGTATAGAACGCTCCATGATCGTATCTCCTTTAGCCTCCAATGTGTAGATATGTGCATGTTTCTTTGCTATATAATCTCTAGAAAATTCCATACGAACTCTATTTCTATCAAACCAATCTTTGGAATCAAAAAATAAAACACCATAACTATCATTACCTAAACCCCATCCCACTAATTCATTATGGTTCATTTCTGGAATTACATGATGAATACAAAGAATTTTAGAATTCTCGTTAAACTGTTGTCTTGCACGAATGGCAACTGCTTCATAATTAGAAGCTGAATACATTAGTAAATTTTTTGCCTTGATAAAAGAAGCTAAACAACGAGCTTCTTTCATAAATTCTTCTTGATTATCAAGTAAAAACGTTGCGCAACTTCTATATCTCTCAAGATTAGAATGTGAAATTAATTCTAATTGAGTAAAAATATTCAATAACTGTCCTAATGAAAAAGCCAATGTAGTTCTTGGCGGATTACCCCCCGGAACAAGAACAACTTCATAACCATTCGATTCACAAAAAGCTTGAAGTTTACCTCCAGATGTTAAGCCTATAATATGAGCTCCCGCTTTTTTTCCTGCTTCTAAAGAATATAATGTTTCTTCCGTATTTCCAGAATATGAACATCCAATAACTAAGGTATGTTGATTTACAAATGCTGGTAAAGAGTAATCTTGAACTAATATTATAGGAGTTTTAACTTCATCCTGAATCCATTGTGAAACAATTTTACCACCGATACCGGACCCTCCCATACCACAAATCACAATGTTGTTAATTTGATATTTAGGTTTCTTAAAAGTATACCTAGATGCAATCTCTAACGATTCAGTGATATTGTGCGGAAATGCTTCGATCAATTTGTACATATAAGCAATATTTGGATGCTGTGACAAAAGTAAGGATTTGATTGAAATAATATTTAATTATAAGAATTTTAGAAGAAAAAATTAATAATTTAATCTATCCTTATTTCTCCATAAAGAAGATTGAATACCTATAGATAAAAATAAATCTGATTGTCTTTTATTTTCGAAAAATAGTAGCCTAATTCGTGGTTCAATAAAGATATGCAGGTTCTTAGCAATTGTGTTTTTTATAAAAACATATGCAAATCTTGTTCCTAAATGAATTCCCCTTAAAGTAACCCCTTGACCTACTCTATTATTAAACTCATACGGGTGTTTGCTATACGATTTATAGATATCTCCTCCATAAGAAATACTTTTAAACCCTACGCTATCCACTCCTTTAATAAATGCTTGTAAAAAAACATCAATATTAAGATGGTTACGAAATGAAAAATAAGAATACTCTTGATATAATTCTGCAAAATTGGAGCCAAGCGAATGACCTATAGGTAATCCTTGATTTCCATAGACAATTCCAGGATTTGTTTGAGAAAATACATATGGTCTCATATATGTAAATTCTACAAAATATTTTTTAGCTGTTTTAAGACTATCTGTTGTTTTCTTAGATACTTCTAACCCTAAATTAATACCATACTTATTTGCCCACCAACCATTTCTTGCTCGAAAAGCAGATAATAAAAAATCATCAAGCAAAAGTTGACCGTAAACTCTTGTTCGATTTAAGCTATTAATATTTTTCTTTCTACCAAAAACATAAGAAAATTCTGCACCTAAAATTATATTATCAGCCGAAGCTAAATTATACTCTTGTGGTCTAAAGAATAGTATAGGATTTAAATATTCTACTTCAAATCCTCTATTGTATAGCGTATCTTTAATTTGATAAACAACAGACTCAAATAAACGAAACTGTAACTTTGATAATCCTTTATGATTATAGGAAAACACGTGAGATACATTTCCTTTTGGTTCAAAATGACCAGCAATTTTTTCCCTTAAGACATCTTGTCTAAAAGAATAACTTATCGATTTACTGAATTTTAAACTCAAACTTAGAAAAGGATTACTTATCCCAGTAGATGAAGAATATAATGAACGGTAACTAAATCCAGATTGTGGTCGATCCATTCCTAAATTCATAGAAAACAGCTTGATTCTATATGACACAGAACCATTAAAATCTAAATAATAAAGCGTTGGATTTCCAAATAAACTATCTTTTATAGGATTTAAAAAGAATGACTTTGTTTGCGGATCAGAAAAATAAGGGATACTTGAATTACTTGTTATTCCACCTCTAGAGTAAATGTTTCCTTCCCAATGATGGCCTTTTTGACCTATTTTTTGAAACCGATATTGAAGAGAAATTCCAGTCTGATAAAAATTATTTTTAGTAGCAGTAGCAAAAATTAAATCTGGTGCCAATCGAAAATCGCCAATTAATGAATCTTTATCTCCATATATTAAATTAAACGTTTTATTCTCCATTGGAGAATTTAATGCAGAAATAGAAACAGAATCAATCTCTTGGCTTAAGGATATAAAATGTATAAATAATAATATGGTCGCTAATATTCTCAAAAGTCAAAATATTCGTTATTCAAAGTCGTTCTCAAGCCAAACCAAACGCAATTATATGTTTGATGAATTTTGTAATACACACTAGATCTTCCCTGGTATTTCAGAAAGATAACACCATTATATAATTTGTTAAATCGCCATCCAAATTCATAATCACCCGTTATAGTATTTCCAAAATCCAACTTACCAAAAGTAAGTCCATTGAAAATAGAAGTTGCTTCAAACTGCTGCAAGTTTGTTCCACCTTGTGTTAAATAAATACTTGTTTTTCCTTGAAGATAAAGTCTTTTGTATTCGTAATATAACTTTATAAATATTTCATTAAAATTATTCCCTTTAGGGTGAGCGGTGGGTAAATTATAATGACTGTATGCTAATTTTGGATTCGCATCTGCATAAAAGTTTTTAGGGACTTGATTCCATTCCAACTGAACGGATGCGTTTTTGATTTTAAAAGCATCAAACCAATAAAAACCAAGTTGATTTGCAACTAAAAAAACTTTATCTACTTGATCAACTGCTACTTGGCCATATATTCGTATGTCTTTCAAAGCATAATCAAGGTTTAAACCACTAATTCCATTTAATACATTCGATCTACCCAAAGAAAAATCATTTTGTAAGAATGGAAAAGGAATTAATTGTTCTAAAATAAAAGGATGGTAAGTCGTTGAATCCCCTAACAATTGATTTCCAGCTGAAAATAGACTAATCGAAAAAGATGGAGATGGTTTGTAAGTCAAATAATTTAAAGCGAAAAACTTACTCTCATAATTTGACTCAACCGCTTTAGTCAACGGTTTACGGTATAAATTTAAATTTTTCTGATATAAAACCTGATATTCAAATTTAGGATGAATCTTCCAATTAAATCGAATTTTAGGTGCATAAAAACTATTGTCAGATAATAATAATGACCGATAACCAGAACCAATAAAATTTCGATTATTTCCAGTTTCAATTGAAAATGTTGGATGTAAAGCAAAACGAATTACTCCAGAAGAATAAGCATAATCTAGACCATATTCTTTAAATGGTTTAGTACGAGACCCACCTGGAACTACTGCATTCTGTAAACTATAACCGATTAATTGATCTTTTAAGTAATATACAGAAGAGTCCGGCAGAAATTTTTTTGCTGCAAAATATAATTCTCCTCTGCTTGCCATAAACTCTCGCTCATAATTTTGAAATCGTGCTTGATTTTCAGCAAATGTAAATTGAAATGAAATTTTATCATAAACCTGTCCTTCAACATAAATTCCTCTTGTATTTCGAAATAATGGATATCCTGTACTATCAAAATTATTTCTACCTCTGGCTAGATTAATTAATGGATCTATATTAATTTGACCTACATCTGTTTTTAACTCCAAAAGATGATGTTTATACAAAAGTTCAGAAAAGTCAAAATACTGTTTACTAGAGTCTCTATTAATATAATGTGTATTTAACTCACTTTCATTTTGAGGATAAAAAGTAGAAATACTTCTTTTTCCAGAAGATTTTAAAAAATGGTGTTTATAAAAAGACTCCATTGGTATTAACTTCTGCTGAGAATATATCATTCCCAAAATGAAAATAAATAACAATGCAGTAACTAACTTCATTATGTATTTGGAATTAATTCAGCTTTCAACGCTGCCGATTTACCAATAAAATGTGGATTATGTAAATCTTCTTTGTTGTATATGAGAGGCATTCCTGTTTGTAAATGTAAAATCTCACCTCCTAATTCTTCTAAAATTGCCTGACCTGCAGCAATATCCCATTCCATCGTTGGGGCAAAACGAGGATAAATGTCGGCAATACCTCTTGCGAAATCAAAAAACTTCAAAGAACTACCTTTTCTTTTATAAATTACTTCCCCAACCTGTTGCTCTAAATTCGATACAAACTTTTGTGTAGCGGGAGTATCATAACTTCTAGATGCTAATAAAACGATGGGATTATTTTTTGTTTTCCTTAATTCAACCTGTTTATTTTCATAAACAAAGCCAGTTTCATCATATTTAGCTATAAAAACACCGAATCCTTCACCTCCGTACAATACTTCTTTATTCACTGGAGAAACGATGATCCCAAAAATGGCTTGTTGATTTTCTATAAAAGCAATATTTATGGCGAATTCACCATTTTTTTTCAAATACTCTTTAGTTCCATCTAATGGGTCAACACACCAATTTTTGATCCAGTTTTTTCTGATTGAATAAGATTCATTTACAATCTCTTCACAAATTACAGGAAAACCTGTTTTATTTAATCTTGAAACGATGAAATCGGATGATGCTTTATCCGCTGCTGTAACAGGAGTTCCATCAGATTTATCTGTACTTTCAACGTGACCTTTATAAAAGTCCATCAAAATAAATGAAGCTTCTATGCCAATTGTTATTGCTTGTTGGTAATGATTTGGTAATCCCTGCATACAAGACAAAAATAACAAATAAGCGGAAGTAATTAAAATTGATTATTTTGTACTAATCGTTTTTTTCTTTGTGAAACTCTTTTGTACCGAAAAATAACCCAATGCACCATTGGTAAATAATGGGTCAGGATTGGATGGAGTAGCACTTTGTCTTCCTCCTTGATTCAAAATCAAATTATAGAAGTAACGAAATACTTTATATTCAATATTTATTAATGTTAATTCTAATTCAACAGATTCAACCAATGTGTCCTTCCCATCTTTTTCAACTTTGAATTTTGGAAGATCATTCACAATCGTATCTGGTGAAAATTCAGGTAAATCAAAAATAGGCTTTCTAGTTACAGTAACTCCATCCAAATTTTGATCATCATCAATAAGAATTTTATTGATTTTCACCCCATTTTTCTTTGCTTTATATTGATACCAATTCGGTACTCCTTTAGGTGTTTCATTTCTTAATGCGACAACAGAATAATTATATCTTCCAAATGTTTTTTGTTTGTAAACACCAATTGAATCCAATGGTATAGAAACTGTTGGACAACTGCTACTTGCAATATAGGTTTTACCTGATTCGATAACTTTTAATTCAAAAGTCTTATTTGCACCAAAAAAATCGACTGGTGTAGTTGCTACATATTCTCCGTTAGATGCGTGGTTAAATTTAACGGAATTAGTTCCGTTAGTTAATGTTACATCAGCTGTAGTTATTGGAACACCCCCTATTTCATTATCAAAATTAACCGTTTGTTTGATTGTAATTCTATGGTTCGTACTATCAACATCGATAGGTGCTTCAATAATAATTTTTGGATTTTCTTTATTCAAATCTAAATTAATTACCTTTTCACAAGAATAATTAATAAATAATATTATTAATCCAAAAAAATATCGGATAGAATTGAGTTTCGTATTCATATTATTTAAATTTAAAATTATACGTAATTGCTGGTATCCATCTGAATAGAGAAGTTTGAACTGCTTCTGTTACATTAGGATTTCCTTCTTTTTCACGGAATGCAATCGTGTAAGCATTTTCTCTACCATAAGCATTATAAATGGAGAAATTCCAACTACTCTCATACTTTTCTGTATTCTTTCTTATCCAGTTTACTCCTAAATCTAAACGGTGGTAATTGGGCATTCTACCACCATTTCTGTCAGTATATAAAAATTGAGTCTGACCTTCAATCGTATATTTTCCTGATGGAAAAGTTACCGCGTTTCCTGTGTAAAACACAAACAATGCTGAAATAGATAATTTTGGCGTTAAATCATAAATGGTAACTACTGATAAATCGTGCGTTCTGTCTTGTTTTGCATTATACCAAGTACCATTATTAATTCCTTCAATTTTTCTTTCTGATTTAGATAAACAATAAGAAATCCAACCATTGAATTTTCCTGTTTTTTTCTTTAAAATCATTTCCAACCCATACGCTCTACCTAAACCGTAAAGTAACTCTCCTTCTAAAACCTGGTTTGCTTGGGTATTTGCACCATTACGGTAATCAATCTGATTTTGCATATACTTGTAATACACTTCCGCATTGAATTCATATGCATTTTCTTTGAAGTTTTTAAACCATCCGAATGCAGCTTGATCAGCAATTTCAGGTTTTGTATTAATAGTAGAACCTAATATAACATCTGTTGGTGAAGCGGTTGTCGCATTCGAAACTAAATGAATATTTTGTGCATTTCTTGAATAAGCTAGCTTGAAACTTTGGTCTTCCTTATATGCATAACTCATCGAAAATCTTGGTTCTAAAACAGGATATGTTTTAATAAATTGATTATCTGAATAATTTAAAGTATCATTTACGCTTCCATTTGCATCATAGGTATACATTTCCTGACCATTTCCTAAAACGGAAAAAGTAGATAATCTAACGCCATAATTAACTGATAATTTATCATTTACTTCCCAATCATTTAAAACAAATAAAGCTCCTTCAATAGATTTCGAAGGATTTAGCTGAACAATACCCGTAGAAACCCCTACTGAACCTAACAATTGACCAGGTGTAATGTTATGATTAATAACATTTAAACCAAACTTGATTTTATTTTTTGAATTAGCATAATATTGAAACTCTTGTTTCAAATTGTAATCTAATACCTTCGATTTAATAGTAAAATCAACATTCTCTGCCTTAATGGCGATTTTATAATCATACGAACTGTAAATTACAGATGTATTTGAAAATAACTTTGGAGAAATGATGTGGTTCCAACGCATCGTTCCTGTTGCATTTCCCCAATCTATTCCAAAAGCCCCTCCAAAACCTAATTTGTCACGACCGAAATAACCGGACATATATAATTTATCTTTCTGACCTAGTTTATAATTCAGTTTTGCATTTAAATCATAGAAATACAACGTATTGTCTTTAAAATCTTCTGTAGCTTTTAGGAATACATCAGCATAGGTTCTTCTTCCTGTAATCAAAAAAGAAGATTTATCTTTTACCAAAGGACCTTCTACGTTTAGTTTAGAAGAAATCAATCCTAATCCACCGCTTACATTGTAACGTTGGTTATTTCCTTCATTCATTTTAATATCTAACACCGAAGACAATCTTCCTCCAAGGTTTGCCGGTTGATTTCCTTTGTATAAAGTAGCATCTTTAATTGCATCTGAATTGAACGTTGAGAAAAAACCCAATAAGTGAGAAGCATTGTAAACCGGTGCTTCATCCAATAAAATCAAATTTTGATCAGATCCACCCCCTCTAACATAATAACCAGAATTACCTTCCCCAGCACTTTTTACACCTGGTAATAATTGCATCGTTTTGATAATGTCTTTTTCACCAAGTAATACCGGAATTTTAGCAACTGCTTTTGGGTCAATTTTTTCAACACCCATTGTTGCTTGCTTCACATTTGCATCTGCTTTTTGAGCTGTAATAACAACAGTCTTCAATTCTTTAACTCGGTCTCCTGGGATAAGCTTAACATCCAAACGAGTGTTTGATTGTAAGTCAACTTCTTTTTCAACTGGAACATATCCAATTTGATTGTAGATTAATGTGTATTTACCTGCGGGAATGGTAATCGAATAAAAACCGTATTCGTTTGTAAATGAACCTGCGGCAACACCCTTAACTTTTACCTTGATTCCAATTAAAGCTTCTCCTTTTGTACTGTCTGATACTGTACCACTTACAGTAAATTTTTCCTGCGAAAAAACAGAGAATGCAGAAAAAAATAAAATAAAAAAAATATACCTCATAAATTAATAACAACAGTTTCTAAACAAACTATTTAGAAAAATGTTTAATCAAAACTAATCAATTACGACTATTTATATGTAAAAATTTCGACAAATGAAAAATTAACCACGTCGAATCACTCTTCAAGCTCTTTTAAAATCTGATTCACATCTTCTTCTGTAGTAGATAATTTCAATTTGCAAAATTTTATCAATTCAGCAGCACGTTTCACCTTGATTGCCAAATCATCCACAGAAATTTCACCATCCTGAATTTCTTGTACAATCTCTTGTAACTCTTCAAATGCATCTGTGTATTTCATATCATTCTTCATTTTTATCAATGTTAGTAATTTTAGTTTTTATTATATGAGAGTAAGTTATTAATTCTATTTCATCATTAATTTCAGGCAACTTATTTTGATCTATTATTTTTCCGTTAAAAAGCGGGATTGCATAGCCTCGTTTTAAAATGTTTTTTGGGTCTAATAAATTTACTACTTGTTCTTTTTCTTTCGCTTTTTGTAATTCGTTTTTCAAGTGATTTTTCGCATAAAATACAAGGTTTTGTTGTGATTGAATGAGATTAGTGATTAATCTTGGTTTCTGATTAGTATTCCAATTGGTTAACTGTTTTTGTAAAAACGAAAGTTGAACTCTTTCCTTTTGATTAAAATTTTGAACCTGAATCTTAATCCATTCTGAATTCCTTAAAACGTGTTGTTTTTGAGAGTTCATTTTACTTTTCGTCTCATTAATAATATGTTGGGAAATATTCTTTAATTCATTATTATCATTCAAAAATCGTGTAATTGAAACTTGACGAAACATTTTCAATTCATTTTGGAAAGCATCTTTTGAAAATTTAAAGACGGATTGAACTTTATTTTTAATGGTTTTCAACGCATCATTCAACGGAACGGAAAAATTATGAAAACATTGGAGTAAAAATTCACCTAATTCAGTTGGGGTAATGGCACTCTTATGTGCAACTAACTCTGCTACAGTAACATTTGTTGAGTGACCTATTCCTGTTAAAATAGGCAAAGGGAAAGTAGCGATGGCTTTGCTCAACTCATAATTATTATAACACGACAATCCTATTTCTCCACCGCCACCACGAACAATTACAACGGCATCAAAATGTGATTTGACTTTTTGAATCCTATTAAGTTGATAAATAATAGAACTCACAGCACCATCTCCATTCAATTGGGCTTGAAATAACATAAAAAAGAAGGTGTAACCCCAACTATTTGATTTAGTAACACTATAAAAATCAGACAATCCCTTACTTGATTCAACAGAAATAACAGCAATTCGTTTCGGCAACAAAGGAAAAGACAATTGATGATTTTTATAAAATAAGCCTTCCTTCTCCAACCGTTTAATAGTCTCTTCTCGTTCCTTGTGCAGTTCACCCAAAGTGAACGATGGATCAATGTCAATAATATCTAAAGACAAACCATATACAGGATGATATACTATTTTCACTTCAAAAAGCAATAACATTCCATCTTGAATTGGTTCTTTCACCACTTTTGAAAAAGTATCCATAATACGTTCAAAATTGGTTTTCCAAATCTGACCGCGCATATCTGCTACAATAATATCATTCTCTTTATAAACCAATTCAGGATAACAATGTCCTTTCATCGTGTAATTGAGCTTATGCATCTCTGCTTTTACCCAATAGGTCCGATTGTACCTTTCTTGCAAGGTTTTTTGAATGGAGTTTGCAACTTGTTTAAGGGTAAATATTTCCTTTTCAGACGTTGTCATAAAGTAAAAATAACAAAAAGAATTCGTACTAAATTCTTCCTATTAAGTCTTGTTTACAAAAAAATAATGAAGATCAATATTTCAAAAGTCAATTCAGATATGTATATTCGCGTGCTTTAAAAGAGACTTTATATGGCTATTATCGGTAAAATCAGAGAGAAATCAGGAATAACAATTGTTTTATTAAGTTTATCTATGTTGGCATTTATTATGTCAGGATGGGATAGCATTTTTGGAAAATCAGGTGGGGTTTTAGGATTAGGAGAAGTTGCAGGAGAGCAAGTTGATCCTATCAAATATGATAATTTGGTGAAAGCTGTAATGCAACAAGATGCACAACAGTATCAACAAATGAATCGCCCGTATACACCACAAGACCAACAAGTATCTGCTGACAGAGCTTGGACTATGTTGGTGGAAAATACGATTTTAGAAAAAGAATACGAAAAACTAGGATTAGATGTTAGTAAATTAGAATTTGACGCATATTTATATGGTACTGATGGTTTCACTGTTATGCCAGATCTAGCTCAAAGTTTTGTTGATTCATTAACAGGTCAATTTAACCCTAGTTTATTGGAAAAACGTATTACAGAAATGGAATCATCAACAGATCCCCAAGTTTCAGAACAATGGAAAAATACAAAACAAGCATTTACAGATCAACGAAAAAGTGAAAAATACTTCCAATTATTGGCACAAGGGGTTTATGTAACATCTTTAGAAGCAGAAGAAGAGTACAAGGCTCAAAAAGAAGTTAAAAGTGTTTCTTATGTAGTTAGAAGATATTCAGATATTCAAGACGATAAAATCAATGTTTCGGATGAAGAAGTAAAAGCATACTTTGAAGAACATAAAAATGAAAAGAAATACGAAGCTACAGCAGGAAGAGATTTAAAAATCTTTGATATCGCAATTGCTCCATCTAAAAAAGACACCGCTGAGTTTACAAAGAAAATTAACACGTTAAAAACTCAATTTGCTACAGCTAAAAATGATTCAACTTTTGTTTTAGCTAATAGCGACTTGAAATTCTATACAAGCACAAGACAGTCTACATTACGTCCAGAAACAGATCAGAAAGCTACACCAGGCTTAACGTTTCCTGCTGCTATGGATACAGTATTTAAAATGGCGATGCCAGGTCAAGTAGTAGGGCCATATTTGGATAAAGGAAAATACAGATTGGCAAAAGTACGTGGATTCAATACAAACGTATGTAAAGTAAGACATATCTTATTAGCTGCACCTAAAGAAGATTCAATCAAAGTTAGAACTACTCAACGTAAAGCAGATAGTTTAGTGAAATTTATAAATAAAGATAATTTTGCTGAATATGTTACTAAATATTCGGATGATGGTGGTTCTAAATCAACAGGGGGGGTGATTGAAAATTTCCTTGACTTTGAAATGGTTCCTGAATTTTCTGCTTTTTCTGTTTCAAAACCAATCGGTACTATAGGAACAGTTAAAACGCAATTTGGTATCCACATTATAGAAGTAATGGAACGTAAAGCGGTTAAATACCCAATCGTTTCATTTATTGAAAAAGCACTTACACCAAGTGAAGAAACAGAAAGTTTAATCAATGAAGAAGCGTACAACATTTTGTATTCGTTAGACGAAAAAGTTTCACGCAAATCTTCTGTTGAATCAAAACTTGAAGCTTTTGATACTTTAGCAAGACAAAAAGGATACATTGTTAGACCGTATAGAATTTCTGAAGAAAATCCTAAAATTCAAGGTGTTCAAACTCCATTTGCTGAAGATAAATTAATCAAGTTAGCATACGATGAAGATACAGAAATTGGTACATTATGTTCTGCTCCAATTGAAGATAACGATAGATACATTATTGCTATTGTTTCATCAATCAGAGAAAAAGGTGCACCTGAATTCATCGATGTAAAAGATGTAATGAAAGCTGAAGTAATTAAAGATAAAAAAGCAGCTATTTTAATTCAACAAATGTCAAAAACAAAAGATTTAGAATTATTAGCTAAGAAAGGTGGTACAACAGTTACTAAAGCGGAAATCGTGTTTGCTAATCCACAAATTCAAGGAGCTGGATATGAGCCTGAAGTTGTTGGTTCTTTATTCTCTGGATTAAAAGATGGACAAAAAACTTTACCATTAAAAGGTGAACAAGGAGTTTATGTAATTCGTTTAAATAAAACTATTAAAGCACCTGCTACAAGAGAATTCTCTATGGAACAATCACAATTGTTGAATAACCAAAGAGCAAATATGAATAGTGAAATTAAAACAGCTTTATTCAAAATGAATGAAGTAAAAGACACACGTAAATTCTCTTCATTAGGAATTAAAAGATAATTAAAAGTATTTCTTAATTTAAAGGCTGTCTCGCAAGGACAGCCTTTTGTTTTGAACTAATTTGTATGATATCAGAAGAAATTCAATTAAAACTCAAAACCATTCCTGATCAGCCTGGAGTTTATCAATATTTTGATGAAGCTGGGAAAATAATTTACGTTGGTAAAGCAAAAAATTTAAAGAAAAGAGTTTCTTCCTATTTTGTTAAAACACACGATAATGCCAAAACACGCATACTGGTTAGAAACATTAGAGATATTAAATATATTGTAGTTGATACAGAATTAGATGCATTGTTACTAGAAAACAACCTAATAAAAAAATATCAACCTAAATATAATATCCAACTCAAAGACGATAAAACATACCCTTGGATATGTATCAAAAAAGAACCTTTTCCAAGAGTATTTTCTACTCGAACATTTATTCGTGACGGTTCGACTTATTTTGGTCCATATCCTAATGTAAAAGTTTTAAATACATTATTAGAACTTATAAGAGAATTGTATCCATTACGCACATGTTCTCTTGATTTAAACCAATCAAACATTCGCCAAAAAAAATTTAAGGTCTGTTTAGAATTCCATATAGGAAATTGTTATGGTCCATGCGTTGGTAATCAATCTGAAAAAGAATATAATACATACGTAGAAAATATTGAGTCAATTCTAAAAGGACAAATACACCAAGTAATTCAACATGTCAAAAAAATAATGATGGATTATGCTGCTGAATACAAGTTTGAAGAAGCTCAAAAAATGAAACTTAAACTTGAGTCTTTGGAAAAATTCAAAGCCAAATCCACTATCGTTTCACCTAAAATTCAAGCAGTTGATGTGATTACCGCCATTGAAGATGAAAAGTCATTTTTTGTTAACTACCTTGTAATCTCAAACGGATCAATTATTCATGGCATAACGATAGAAATACAGAAAAAATTAGACGAAACAATTCAAGAAGTTACCATATTTGCTTTATTTGAATTACGAGAACGATTTAAAAGTAACTCTAAAGAAATTCTTACAGATATTCACATTAAAGAACATTTTCCTGAGTTTAAAATTAATGTTCCACAAATTGGTGATAAAAAGAATTTAATTGATCTTTCTAAACGAAATGTAAAGTTTTATAGACTGGAAAAACTCAAACACGAGAAAATAACAGATCCTGAAAAACATACAAATAGAATTTTAGAACAATTAAAAAAAGATTTACGACTTAAAGAGTTACCTATTCATATAGAATGTTTTGACAACTCAAATATACAAGGTACTAACCCTGTTTCAGCTTGTGTTGTTTTTAAAAATGCAAAACCTAGTAAGAAAGATTACCGTCATTTTAATGTAAAAACGGTAGAAGGACCTAATGACTTTGCAACCATGCAAGAAGCCGTGCACCGAAGATATTCAAGACTCTTGGCAGAAAATGAACCACTCCCGCAATTAATCATTATAGATGGTGGAAAAGGACAATTAGGTGCAGCATTAGAAATCTTGGATGGTCTTGGATTAAGAGGTAAAATTGCCATCATAGGCATAGCAAAAAGGTTGGAAGAAATTTTCTTTCCGGGTGATAGTATTCCTATCTATTTGGATAAGCGTTCAGAAAGTTTAAAAGTAATTCAAAATCTTCGAAATGAAGCACATCGATTTGGAATTACACACCATAGAAACCGAAGAAGTAAAAATGCTTTTATTTCAGAACTAACAGAAATAAAAGGGATTGGTGAAAAAACTTTTGAAGAATTAATGAAACAGTTTAAAACTATTTCTGCAATTAAAAATGCAAGTAAAGAAGAGTTAACCAAAGTAATTGGACTATCAAAAGCAATGGTTATTTTAAACTACTTTAAAGAAAATTAAAAAAAATAGTTTTTATATCACTAGTGTCCGATAAAAATAGAAATTAATCGATTTACATCCTAGAAGTATTGATTTTACTATGTTGATTTTTGATTTTCAAAAGTAAGCCCCCTTAATTAAGCAGAACTGAGCTCTA
>CANHVK010000016.1 GCA_947464135.1 Flavobacteriia bacterium
AAAATAATTATTTATTCTTTCTTTGTATTTTGATTTAAAATCTGATGGTTGTAATCGAATTTCTTCTTTTGTTTCCATATCAACAACACGAATTGGTCTATTTGGTAATTCGAAGTCTAATTCGAATTGTTGGTCTGTAATGTGAAAAATGATCACTTCATGTTTATTATATTTCAAATGCTGTAAAGCTTCGATTAATTCAGGTTCTTTTTCAGGTGAACATAATAAGTCGCTGAATATAATCACTAAACTTCTTTTGTGAGTTAATTCTGCTACCATATGTAATGAATCTATTAGATTTGTTTCACTATTCGTTGATGGTTGATATCTATGTAAATATTTTTCTAGTTCTTGATATATGAAATGTAGGTGTGAATTAGAAGATTTTGCATCAGAATGAATTTTTAATTCTTGATCAAAACAAGTGATTCCAATTGCATCGCGTTGTTTTTTTAAAATCTCCATTAACGATGCAGCAGCTAAAATTGAATATTCAATTTTTGAAAGGTTATTTCCTTGTTGAAAATACATAGAACTCGAAATATCAAATACGAATTGACATCTTAAATTCGTTTCTTCATCGTATTTTTTAGAATATAAACGATCTGTTTTTCCAAATAATTTCCAATCTATATGTTTTGTAGATTCTCCCTGATTATAAATGCGATGTTCAGCAAATTCTACCGAAAATCCGTGAAATGGACTTTTATGTAAACCAGTTATAAAACCTTCTACAGCTTGTTTTGCAAGTATTTCTAGTGACCCAAATTGAATTAAGTCTGAACGATTTATTTTATGCATTTATCCTATTATTTAAATAATGTTTAACAACAATATTTAGTAAAACACCGCCTAAAATTAAAAAAATACCAATAAAAGAATTTAGTGGTAAGATTTCATTAAATAAAAATGTACCAACTACTATTGCATAAATTGAACCTAAGTACTGAAATGGACTTACGATTGCTACATCCCCATACATAAATGCTTTTGTCATGAAAACTTGTGCAATCTGAGTGAAGATACCTAGTAATAAAATATAAATCCATTCTACTCCATTGGGCATAACAAAATCAAAACAAGACCATATTGCCATAAAAGGAAGAGATATCATAGGGAAAGCAATAACTACATTTAATGTATCTTCTGTTTGTTTCAATTTTACAACTGAAACGTATGCAATCCCAGAAAAAATAGCAGATATCACACCAATGATTATCCATTTAAATGTTGAAATTGTATAAATTGAATTTAAAGTTGAAATATTTTTTCCTAATCCAATAAAAAAAACACCACTAAGCGCAATTAAAATACATAACCATTGCAACCATTTGATTTTTTCTTTTAAGAAAATTGTTGCAAAAATTAAAGTAAATATTGGCGCTAAATATTGAAGTGTACTTGAAATTGCAATTGGTAGTTTATGAATGGTATAAAAAAATAAAGTCAGTGCAATCATTCCTGATGTTCCGCGTATTAGAAGCCATTTTCTATTATTTCCAATGATCGACAGATTTTTACGTTTCAATAGATAGGCACTTATTGTAAAGGAAATAATTGATCTGAAAAGAACTAATTCATGTATTGGAAAGACAGAATAAACTGGTAAAATATCAGTTTTTGAACTGTTAGTTAAAATTTTAACAAAAAAATTGACAAACAAAAAGCATATTCCAGAGCTTATCATATAAATTATGCCTTTATTTATTTTCATTTTATAAAAATACGTACTTTAAAGATTGCTCACAATATTATCATTCTGTTAATTGTATTTAAACTATTTGTGAAAATTCGGTTATGTTTTAATTTTGAAAAAAAAATATATATGAAATCATTATTAACTGTGTTTTTTAGTTCTCTTGCGATTATGAATTTTTATTCGCAAAAATCAGGTTCTGGTGTTCAAGATATTGAAGGGAATTTATACAAGACTGTAATAATTGGTTCACAAGAGTGGATGGCTGACAATTTAAAAGTTACAAAATATAGAAATGGTAATCCAATTCCTTTTATATCTGACAGTACTGTTTGGAGTCAATGGAATGCTGGAGCATATATGTATTACAAACATGATATTAAACATGGTGTTTTGTATAATTGGATGGTGATTAGTGATTTAAGAGGAGTTTGTCCTGTTGGTTTTCATGTACCTTCAAATGCTGAATGGGATGTACTTTCTACTAACTTAGGTGGAAATGAAATTGCAGGTGCAAAAATGAAATCCAAGTTACATTGGGAAATTCCAAATACAGGTGCTACAAATGAGAGTGGCTTTTATGCTCTTCCAAAAGGAAATTACGGTATTAATGGTTCTTTTAATGGAATTGGTAGAAATGCATATTGGTGGACTTCTACTCAAAATGGAGAATTAAGTTCATGGGGTAGAGAAGTTGGATTCAATGATACTCAATTATTTGTAGGTCATGCTGATAAACGTGATGCCCTTTCTATACGTTGTTTAAAAGATTAAATCAGTTAAATTCTTTACATTGTATTCCTAGATTATTTGTATATTGGCTTTACATTAATCTTTTGTATGCAAAAAAATAAATTTTTCAGTGTCTTTATTTTAATTATTTGTTTGTTTTCTATATCGAATCTTTACTCCCAAGACGAAGAGGAGTTCGATGATGAAACTTATACTCGTATTAAACCCAAACATTCATTTTCAGTAGAATTAGGATTACCTATTGGTTTAGCAAACAAAGGGTTTAAAGGTTTTTTACAAGGTATGGTGAATTTTTCTCCTTACTATCATTATAACTTTCAAAATAATATATCTATAGGTGCCGGTCTTAATTATAATTTTTTTTGGATTAACCATGTGCTCGCTCCTGATACAAAAAACGTAGGAGCTATTCATTCTATAGGATCATTTTTAGAAGTTGGTTATGAAAAATTCTTTACAGATCGATTGGGTACTGATTTTAGTTTCAAATCTGGTTTTTCACAATTAAATTTTTATTCAAAGAATAATAGAACTTTAGGTCTTGGAACACCTAAACAAAATGTAGTCTTCATTGAACCAACTTTTTCGTTAATTATCACTGCAGACGAATTTACATCTTATAGATGGATAGTCGGTTACGCTTTTCAAAACTATAAATTTGACCCAACAAAACTTGGTTTTTCTGATTCTAAAGAATATCATACTCCTGAATACAATAAAATGAGTCAATTTTTTACTTTTGGTTTTGGTTTTACATACTATTTTAAACAATACTAAGAAAATGTTTGTAATCGAAAACACAGTGTCGGCCATAAAATCGTATATGATTGAACGTTTAAGTGATTATTACACTGAAAGGGAAATTAACTTTTTTTTTAAACAATCTGTATGTAAACGATTGAAATTGAATGATGGTGATTTTCTATTGGCATCCAACAATCGTTTATCAGAGTCTGATTTGTTATACTTTAGAAATACTGTTAAACGATTACAAGACAGAGAACCTTTTCAATATATAATTGGAGAAACATGGTTTTATGATATTTTATTCAAATGTGATAAAAGAGCATTGATTCCTAGGCCTGAAACAGAAGAATTAGTTGATTTAATTTTAAAAGAGTATAAAAATTTCTCAAATCTTCAAGTTTTAGATTTATGCTCAGGAACAGGATGTATATCAATATCTTTAGCTAAAAATCTAATATATCCTACTGTTTTCGGGGTTGAGTTATCCCAAGAAGCGATTGATTTATCCAAGAAAAATGGATTGTTAAACCACGTTTCCGTTTCTTTTTTAGCTGGTAATGTTTTAGAAGACCTTCCCGTCGAAATCAAGGATAATTCTTTTGATATAATTGTTTCAAATCCACCATACATCCCTCTAAAAGACAAAGAAAAAATGGAGAAGAATGTCTTGGATTTTGAACCACACATGGCATTATTTGTTTCCAATGAAAATCCTCTGCTTTTTTACAAGGCAATTGTTTATCATGCGTTGAAAATGTTAAAAGAAGATGGAAATTTATTTTTTGAAATTCACGAAGATTATAGTTCTGAAACAAAAAATATGTTAGAAGACATCGGATTTGAAAAAGTAATTATTATTCAAGATCTACAAGGGAAGAACAGATTTATAAAAGCAAGTTTAAAATAAAAATGGAGGCACAGGAAGCAAAGTTGAAAATTGAAAAACTTACAAGAGATTTAAATCATCACAATCATTTATATTATATCGAAAGTAATCCTGAAATTTCTGATTACGAATTTGATATGATGCTAAATGAACTTATGGATATCGAAAAACGATTTCCACAGTTTATTTCTGATTTAAGCCCTACGAAGCGTGTTGGTGGTGATATTACAAAAAAATTTGCTTCTATAAAACATCGATTTCCAATGCTTTCATTAGCAAATACTTATTCTAGAGAAGAAATTGTTGAATGGGAAACAAGAATTAAAAAAACAACAGAAAATCCCTTAGAATATGTTTGTGAATTAAAATACGATGGTGTAGCTATAGGAATTTCTTACAAAGATGGAAAATTACATAAGGCAGTTACACGTGGCGATGGAACTTCAGGGGAAGATGTAACAACGAATGTAAAGACAATTCGTACCATTCCACTCGAATTAAAAGGTGATTTTCCAAATGATTTTGAAATTAGAGGAGAGATATACTATCCTTTATCAAAATTTCAAAAGGTGAATGAAGAAAGAAGGGGTGCTGGTGAACAAGAATATGCTAATCCCAGAAATCTTGCGTCTGGAACATTAAAACTTCAGGATTCGAAAGTGGTATCAGAAAGAGGCTTAGATTGTTTTTTATATGGTTTATATGGAGATGATCTTCCCTTAGAATCTCATTTTGAAAGTGTTTTAAAAGCGAAAGAATGGGGATTTAAAATACCCCTTTTTAAAGATAATTATATTAAAAAGACGGATTCCATTGATGGGATAATGGATTTTATTGAATATTGGGATAAACAAAGAGATTCTCTACCATTTGAAATTGATGGAGTTGTTATTAAGGTAAATAATTACGATGTTCAACAAGAATTAGGTTTTACAGCAAAGTCACCAAGATGGGCGATTGCTTACAAGTTTAAAACGGAACGTGTTGAAACAAAATTGTATTC
This sequence comes from Flavobacteriia bacterium, assembly GCA_947464135.1. Taxonomy (GTDB): domain Bacteria; phylum Bacteroidota; class Bacteroidia; order Flavobacteriales_D; family Crocinitomicaceae; genus CANHVK01. The sequence continues at coordinate 5,086 of CANHVK010000016.1, forward strand.
AGTAGATTTTCAGGTTGGAAGAACGGGTTCAATTACTCCAGTCGCTAATTTAGAACCTGTGCAATTAGGTGGTACAATCGTTAAAAGGGCTTCATTACACAATGCAGATCAAATTGAAAAATATGATTTACATTTAAATGATAGTGTTTACGTTGAAAAAGGGGGGGAAATAATTCCTAAAATTGTAGGTGTAAATTTGAATAAAAGAGATGAAGCTGTTCAAAAAATTGTTTTCCCGAATAATTGTCCAGAATGTGGTTCTTTATTAGAACGCAACGATGGAGAAGCGAATCATTTTTGTCCAAATGATACTTTTTGTCCACCGCAGGTAAAGGGAAGGATGGAGCATTTTATTGCTCGTAAAGGGATGAATATTGATGGTTTAGGTGCTGAAACGATCGATGCACTATATCAAGCTGGATTAGTGAAGCAGCCTGCAGATTTATATTCTCTTCATTTCGACCAAATATATAATCTGGAAAGAATGGCCGAGAAATCAGCCAATAATCTATTGAAAAGTATTGATGCATCTAAAAATGTGCCTTTTGAAAGGGTCTTATTTGCGATTGGAATTCGTTTTGTTGGTGAGACAGTAGCTAAAAAGTTGGCAGCCTATTTTGGGTCAATTGATAACATTCAAAAAGCAACTTTTGAAGAGTTGATTTCAGTGGATGAAATAGGAGATAAAATAGCAGAATCAATTATTTCGTATTTTAATAAAGCTGAAAATAATGAGATTATTCAAAAATTAAGAGCGAACGGAGTCCAATTAGAAGCTGTCCAAAAAGAGTTGTCTTCTTCTAAATTTGAAGGTATGACTTTTGTTGTTTCCGGAGTTTTCTCTAATTTTTCACGAGATGAATTAAAGAAGTTAATTGAGGATAATGGAGGTAAAAACGTAGGGTCGATTTCTGCTAAAACAACCTATGTAGTTGCTGGAGAAAACATGGGCCCAGCAAAATTGGAAAAAGCCACAAAACTTGGAGTTAAAATCCTTGTAGAGCAGGAATTTATCGATATGCTTAATTAATTCTATTTTAAATTATTTGAAGTGTAGGTTGTTTTTTAAAATTAAAACAAACAAAGACCGCTCTTTCCAATAATAACTTTCTTGTTTCAAGTTATTATTACTAATTTTGAAATTATTAATTATACATTCATGAACAAATTTAAAGGTACAGGTGTCGCGTTAGTAACACCTTTTAAGTCAGATAAATCAATTGATTTCGATGCGTTACGTAAATTAGTTCAATTACAAATTCAAGGTGGTACAGATTTCCTTGTTGTAATGGGAACAACAGCTGAGTCTCCTACCTTATCAAATGAAGAAAAAGAGCAAATTTTAAGTGTTGTTGTAGATGAGAATGCTGGAAAGTTGCCAATAGTTTATGGTGTAGGAGGAAATAATACGATTGAATTAACACATAAATTACAACATTTACCAAAAGGGATAGATGGAATACTATCTGTTTCACCATATTACAACAAGCCTACTCAAGAAGGCATATACCAACATTTTAAATTAATTGCAGAAGCTTCTCCAGTTCCTGTTATTTTATATAATGTTCCAGGACGTACAGGATCAAATATGTTACCTAGTACCACTTTACGTTTAGCACAATTACCAAATATTGTAGCAATTAAAGAAGCTTCAGGTAACATGGAACAAATTATGGAGATAATAAGTCAGGCTCCTGATGAGTTTTCGGTACTTTCTGGTGATGATGGAATTACTATGCCATTAATTTCTTGTGGTGCCGTTGGAGTTATCTCCGTTGTAGCAAATGCACTACCTGAAAAATTTTCAGAAATGATAAATCATTCATTAAATGGAGATTTTATTTCTGCACGAAAAATACATAATAGTTTATTGCCAATTACTAAAATGTTTTTTGAAGAAGGTAATCCTGGTGGAGTAAAAGTGGCTCTGGAAAATCGTGAAATTATGCAACAAAATTTGCGTTTACCTTTAGTACCTGTTTCTAAGTTTCTTGCAGATAGAATTAATTTAGAAATGAAGTCTTTAGTAGAATTGGTGAAATAAAACGTCTTTGTATTTTATTTCTATGATAGATGCCCAATTTTATTTTGAAACTACAATATTCGATTCATAAAAACATATTTAATGACCATATATTCACAAATCAAAACGTTAGTAGATTCATCATCTAAAATTGTAATTACATCACATAAATCTCCCGATGGAGATTCAATCGGTAGTTCTTTGGGGTTATATCTTACATTGAAACAATTAGGGAAGGAAGTATATATATGCCATCCAGATCCTGCCCCTGATTATTTACATTGGGTTCCATTTGTTGAAGTGATTAAAAATTGGGAAGAAGAAAAGGAAGAAGTGCGCATTTTGATGACTGAAGCGGATTTAATTTTTTCTTTAGATTATAATGAGCCAGGCAGAATGGGGGAAGAAATGGGGAGTTTTTTGTGTAAAACGAATGCAAAAAAAATAATGATAGATCATCATTTACATCCAGAGAATTATGTGGATATAATGCTTTCAGATACAGGTGCTTGTTCAACATGTCAGTTGGTTTTTGATGTAGTTGAAAATGCTGGTTGGTCAACCTTTTTGAATTCAGATGCAGGTGTTTGTCTCTATCTCGGGATTATGACTGATTCTGGTTCGTTTAGGTTTCCTTCTGTTTTACCACATACGCATGAAGTTGTATCAAAATTATTGAAATTAGATTTTAATCACGCGGTCATTCACGAAAACATAAATGATACCAATACGTTGGATCGATTGCGTTTAAAAGGGTTTGCTTGTGCTGAAAAGTTGGTTGTTAATGAAGCGCTAAATATCGCATATATTTGGTTGACAAAATCTGAGTTAGAAAGGTTTAATCATCAAAAAGGCGATACTGAAGGGTTGGTGAATGTAGCTTTGTCTATATTAGGAATGAAAGTAGCCGTTTTATTTACAGAAGCGGATGGATATGTAAAGATATCTTTTAGGTCAAAAGGTTTAAATAATCCAGTTAATTTATTGGCTTCTAATTATTTTAATGGAGGAGGACATGCAAATGCATCAGGCGGTAGATTTGATGGAAGAATTGAAGATGCAATAAAGTTATTTTTTCAAGTAGCACCAAATTTTTTTTGTTAGTTAATTCATCTTCCTATTTAACTTTATCATGAAATACTATTTTATTACGTTGATTTTAGCGTTAATGTTTTCTTGCTCTAATGACGAGTTAAAGAAAGAATTAGAATGGGATAAGAAAAAGTCAATGGAGCTTAACAGGAAATTAGCTCAAAAAGAAAAATTAGATATATTGATGTTTCTGGAAAATCACCCAAAGCTAAAGATGCAAGAAACAGGTTCTGGTTTGTTTTATCAAATAACTAAAACAAATTTAACTGGTACTCCTTCAAAACCAGGGATGGAAGCATCTGTAAAATATAAAATATCTTTTTTAAATGGTGATTTATGTTATGAAACCCCAAAAGGTGAGTTATCATATTTTAAAATAGATCATTCAGATATAGAAACAGGTGTTCAGGAAGGGGTTAAGAAGATGAAAACAGGAGAGAGGGCAGTATTGATAGTTTCTTCTCATTTAGCTCACGGCATTACTGGTGATCAAAATAAGATTCCACCAGCTACAACTTTAGTTATTGAATTAGAATTAGTTGACTTGTTTTAAAAATGATAGATATGAAATATGTATATGTTGTAATTTTATTTTTTCTTATATCTTGTTCTGTAGAAGGAGTAAAAAAAAATAAAGATGAACGAGCTAAACTAAAAGAAATTAAATCTGATTTAAAACAGACCTTTTCTTCAAATAAAACTTTAATTCCAACAAAAATTCAAGCTGAAAAAAAGTTTCCAAATGGATTAAAAATTAAATGGTTCAAACACGGTTCAGGTGATTATGTTAAAAATGAAGATGTTATTCAAATAAATTATCAGGTTTTTTTAGAAGATGGAACTTTAGTAGATGGAAATGAGCTTCTTGCAAAGAGTTCATTGCCTTTTTTAGTGGGGTTTGGATTACAAACTAAAGGATGGGATTTGGCATTAACATCTTTAAGGGTAGGTGATTTTGTTGAAATTTTTCTCCCTTCAAAATTAGCAAGAGGAAAAAAAGGGATTAAAGGTTTAATACCACCTAATTCAATAAATATAATACGATTAAAAATTTTAGAAAAAAGAAAACCAACAAAAATTATAGACGGTATTAAAGTTTGGTTATTAGAAGAAAACAAAGAAGAATCTAAATATGCAAACCAAAATAATGAAGTTGAATTTCATTACATGGTAGGTACGCCTTCAAATCCTAAATATGATATTAGTTATCGTAGAAACACCCCTTACAAATTAAGATTTAATGATAAGGGTATTATTTCTGGATTAAAAAAAGCATTACTAAATACCAAAAGATCAGATAAACTTTGGTTGGTTGTTCCTTCAAATGAAGCGTATGGTTCAAAAGGTTTCCTTGACCTTGTGAAACCAAACGAAAAAGTATTTTATGATATTTTTATATTGGAAGTTTTTTAATTGCAGTGTTTTTTTTTGTAAATTTGGTTTTCTTCGCGTTAAAAAACTCGAAATTAATGCACTTTTAATTTAATACAGACAGAAAAAATAGAATTTAATCTGTTTATATATAGATATTTATGAGAAAAATACTTTTAGGTTTTTTAGTTATTTCTACCTTTTACGGTTTTAGTCAAAACAGACGAATAATTAATACTGATGAAGATTTAATTTTTGATACAGATCAAGAAGAGTTTACTCTAGATAATACATTTGACGGTATCCTTAATCACGATGTACATAGAAAAGTTACAAAAGACGAAAGATTAAATTTTTCGATGACTTGGGATAATGACTTTCTTTTTGCTTCAAAGAAAAGAAATTCGATATCAAGATTTGAAGATACTCTTTGGTTGTGTGTAGGTGATTCAATTTCAAATGAATTTCGTATTCCTTTTGACGGTTATTTAACTTCTCATTTTGGTCCAAGACATGGTCGTCCTCATCACGGTGTAGACATATCTTTAAAAACTGGGGATATGGTTTATGCTGCCTGGAGTGGAAAGGTAAGGTATGCTAAATTTAACAAAGGTGGTTATGGTAATTTAGTTGTAATCAGACACTATAATGGATTGGAGACTTTTTATGCCCACTTAAGTAAATTGTTAGTCTTACCAAATCAAGATGTTGTGGCTGGTGATCCAATTGGCTTAGGGGGGAATACGGGTAGATCATTTGGTCCACATTTGCATTTTGAAGTACGTTTTTATGATATTCCGATTAACCCTGAACACATAATTGATTTTGCAAATAAAGATGTTAAAGATCCTAATGTTTTAGTTCATAGGGATTTATTTAAGGTTCATCTACCGGGCGAGCAACCTAAAATCGAATTTCCTGAAGAAGATGAAGAACTTGAACATGATCATAGTATAGAAGCTGGTGATGTTCTTGCAGGATTAGCGCTACCGGTGGCTAAAAACATGGAAGAAAATACTAATAAACTTGTTCCAAATAAAGAATTTAGAAAATACCACAAAGTTAAATCAGGTGATAATTTAACTAAAATTGCAAATTCCTATGGAAGTACCGTTGAGAAGATTTGTGAATTAAACGGTATGAAATCGAATAGAACAATTGATGTAGGTCAAATGATTCGAGTTAGATAATTTTGAAAATGCGCTACTTTTTCCTTTTCGTTTTACTTTCTTTATTCTTTACATCCTGTACTGAGTATTCCAGAGTTGTTAAATCAGATGATTACGAAAGAAAATACCAATTAGCTAATGATTTATATGAAAATCAGAGCTTTATAAAGTCTATAAATCTTTATGAGCAAGTATATCAAAGAAATCCCAAAAATATTCAGGGGGAAGTTTCTTACTATAGATTAGGGTTAGCGAATTTCAATCTAGGAGATTATTTGATGGCGTCTTATTACTTTTCGTCTTTTTCAGAGAAGTTTCCTGACAGTCAAAAATGTGAAGAAACTGCTTTTAGAAATTTATTGTGTTTAATTAAAGAAACACCGCAATATTCTCTTGATCAAACTGAAACAAATGTTGCACTAAATGAAATTCAAATTTTTATTTATAAATTTCCTAAATCTACAAAGATTGATTCTTGTAATTTAATGATGGATCAACTAAGAAATAGGTTAGAATTTAAGGATTTTCAATCTGTTAATTTATATGACAAAACTGAAAGTTATATATCTGCAGTAACAACTGCTGAAACTTTTATTAAGGATTTTCCTACATCAAGATATAAAGAAAAGACGTATGAGATTTTAATAAGAAATTCATTTTTACTTTCTATCAATAGTGTTGAAGAGAAAAAAAAGGATAGAATTGTTAAAACTATCGAAAGATATAATAACTTTGTAATAGAGTTTCCAACTAGTGAATTTAATTTTGAATTAACAAACAAAATAAATAAACTTAAAGAACTTTTATAACATCTTAATTAACTTAAAGATATGAATTTTAAAAACACTAATTCTGAACGTTCAACTGTTACAAGAGACACGATTAATTTTGAAGAAAAAACAGGTAACTTGTATGAATCTATCGTAGTAATGTCTAGGAGATCAAATCAAATTGCTTCAGAATTAAAAGAAGAATTAACAAGTAAACTTCATGAATTTGCATCTTCAACTGATAATTTAGAAGAAGTATTTGAAAATCGTGAACAAATTGAAATTTCTAAATACTACGAAAAACTTCCAAAGCCAGTAGCTATCGCAATGTCTGAAATGTTGGAAGATAAAATTACGGTACGTAAAATAGAAGAATAAATTTTTATGAAAGGTAAACGCATCCTTTTAGGAATATCTGGAGGTATTGCGGCTTATAAAATTGCTTTTCTAATTCGATTACTAAAAAAACAAGGGGCAGAAGTCAAATGTATAATGACTCCTGCCTCTTCTGATTTTATTACTCCGCTTACAGTTGCTACATTAACTGAAAATCCCGTTTATATCGATTTTTGGAACAAACAAAATGGTCAATGGACGAATCATGTTGATTTAGGTATGTGGCCAGATGTCTTTTTAATAGCTCCATTGACAGCGAATACTTTAAGTAAACTTGCTAACGGATTTTGTGATAATTTATTAACAGCAACATATTTATCAGCAAAATGCCCTGTTGTTGTATCTCCTGCAATGGATTTGGATATGTACGCTCACAAATCTACCGAGATTAACCTTGATAAATTAGCATCTTTTGGTGTAAAAGTTTTACCTGCTGAGTTTGGAGAGCTTGCAAGTGGATTAGTAGGTAAGGGCAGAATGATTGAGCCAGAAAAAATTGTCGAATTTTTACAATGTTTTTTTGAAAAACAACATCAATTTTCATCGAAACAAGTGTTGATTACTGCAGGACCAACTTATGAGTACATAGATCCAGTTCGTTTTATTGGTAATTTTTCTTCTGGTAAAATGGGATATGAAATTGCTAAAGAATTTTTAGATAGAGGTGCGAAAGTTGTATTAATATCAGGACCAACAAATGAAATATTAATTCATCCCAATCTAAAGATTCTAAATGTAACTACAGCTTTAGATATGCTAGAAAAAGTGCAAGCTAATTGGAATGATTCAGATATTGGAGTTTTTAGTGCTGCTGTTGCAGATTATAGACCAGAAGTAAAAGAACAAGTAAAAATTAAAAAAAACGAAGATTCTCTTTCAATTAAATTGATAAAAAATCCTGACATTCTATTTTGGGCTGGAAAAAATAAAAAAACAAATCAATATTTAGTTGGTTTTGCATTAGAAACAAACGATGCATTGGAATATGGGCGTAAAAAACTTAAATCTAAAAATTTAGACGCAATCATAATAAATTCTTTACAAGACAAAGGTGCTGGTTTTGCAACTAATACAAATAAAATTTCAATTCTTGATAAAGAAGAAAATTTAAGTGAGTATACCTTAAAACCAAAGTCAGAAGTAGCTTTAGATGTTGTAAATTTTGTTGCAGAAGAATATTCCAAATTCCTTTTTTAAATTTTCCTTGTTATTTGGAAAATATCTATCTAATTTTAATCTGACATTTTAATTTATTCATGAAAAAAATCCTATTTCTTTTATTTTCATCTCTAAATATTCTTACATTTTTTAGTCAAGAACTTAATTGTAAGGTGGATGTCTTATCAGATGCTAAAGTTGCATTGAGTTCGACTGATAAGGATATTATTGATCAGATGAAAATCGCTATGAATGATTTTATGAATAATACAAAATGGACAAAAGATAAATTTGCAACAGAAGAACGAATCAATTGCGTACTTCAATTTCAAATAACAGGGATGCCAACACCTGGAACATTTACAGGAACAATGCAAGTTCAATGTTCTAGACCTGTGTTTAATAGTTCATATAATACAACTTTACTAAATATTGCAGATCAAGATGTAACTATTCCTTTTCAACGTAATACGGTTCTATTATACACTCCTAATCAGTTTAGAGACAATTTGACATCAATATTAGCCTATTATGCGTATTTAATTTTAGGTATGGATTACGATTCTTTTTCTCTAAAGGGTGGTTCGGCTTATTTTATTGAAGCTCAACAAATCGTAACAAACGCTCAATCTTCAGGTTTTCCTGGATGGATGTCAAATGAAACGTCAAAGAAAAATAGATATTGGATTATAGACAATGCGCAACAGCAATTGTTTGAGCCGTTAAGAGAATGTTTTTATGAATATCATAGAAAAGGCTTAGATAAGCTATATGAAAATAAAGTTGAATCTAAAAAAGCAATGTATGAAGCGCTCAATAAATTATCTAAAATTGCAGTTTCAAGACCCAGCAGTGTTAATGTGACCAATTTTGTACAGTCGAAAACTTTGGAAATTAAAAATCTATATTTTGATGCTTCTCAGCAAGAGAAAACAGATATGGTTAATTTGTTGAAAAAATTGGATCCTGTAAATACTTCTAAATATCAAGAAATACTAAACTAATGTTAAGTTCTATTTTTGTTCAAAATTTTGCTCTTATTGATCACTTATCGTTAGATTTTAATAAAGGATTTACCGTAATTACCGGTGAAACTGGTTCTGGTAAATCTATATTACTTGGAGCATTGAATTTGATTTTAGGAGAAAGGGCCGATTATTCTGTGATTCGTGATAAAGAAAATAAAACAATTGTTGAAGCTGTTTTCAATATTGATCAATATCATTTAGAATCATTTTTTTTAGATAATGAATTAGATTTTAACAAAGAAACTATTGTTAGAAGAGAGATTTCTGCACAGGGTAAATCCAGGGCATTCATAAATGATACTCCTGTTTCTTTAACAGTATTAAAGGAGTTTTCAAAAAGAATGATTACGATTCATTCTCAGCATCAAACTATGGAGCTCAGAGAAAGTAATTTTCAATTAGATTTGTTGGATACTTTAGCAGGAACCATGAGCCTAAGGTCTGATTACGAGATATTTTTTACTAATTGGAGAAGAAAGCTTAAAGAATTACAACATTTAATTGATAAACGATCTAAATTACTGCTTGATGCTGATTTTAATGCTTTTCAAGCGAAAGAATTAACTGAATTAGGTTTAGACAAAGAAAATTACGAAGCCATTGAGTTAGAACTGAACCAACTTGAAAATGCTGAAGATATTAAACAAGGATTTGCCTATATCATTGATTCTCTATCTCAAGAAGGTGGACAAGGTAATCTATTAGATGGATTTATTTCTTTAAAAGCTAGATTGGATAAATTAGCTAATTTACACCCTGATCTGTCTCTCTTAAATGAACGAATTAAAAGCGTATATATTGAATTAAAAGATATCGGAGATGAAGCCGTAAACGGAATGGATACTATCTCTGCAAATCCTAACCTGTTGTATACCCTGAATACCAAATTAGATAAATTTAACCAGGCATTACGAAAACATAACGTAGTTACTCAAAGTGATTTGATTGAAATTTTAGACGCTTTGAATGTAAATCAATCGAACATAGGGGAAATAGAATCCGAAATTACTTCGCTTGAACAAGAAATTGCAACAACGGAACAGCTTGTAATTGAAAAATCCAATGAATTGGCGCAAAAGAGACTTGATGCTGTGAATCTAATTGAAAAAGAAGTTGTAAATTTATTAGAAGAGCTCAAATTACCAGATTCAAAATTTGTTATGAATCTAACTACTTTAGAAAAACCTAATATAAACGGGATTAATGAAGTTCAGATTTTGTTTACTGCTAATAAAGGCATGGAACCTAAATCCATAGAAAAAGCAGCTAGTGGTGGAGAATTATCTCGATTAATGTTAGCATTGCAATATTTACTATCAAAGAAAAAACAATTACCGACTATTATTTTTGATGAAATAGATACTGGAGTATCTGGTGAAGTTGCTCAAAAAATTGGAAATTTACTTTCTAAAATGGGAGGTACAATGCAGTTGTTAGCTATTACGCATTTGCCACAAGTAGCAGGTAAAGGCCAACATCATTGGAAAGTACAAAAGTCACATGATGCAGAAAAAACGGTGACTGAAGTACTTGTTTTAAATGAAAATCAACGTATTGAAGAAATTGCTCGACTGATGAGTGGTGATAATATTAATATTGCTGCATTAGAAAATGCAAAAGCGTTAATGAGTTAATAGTCAAAGATGAAAAACAAGTTAATTACTACCGGAATAATTCTAATTGCAACATCCATTATATTAGGAGCTTTTGGAGCACATGCTTTGGAAAAATTGGTGACTGAAAATAAATTGAGGTCTTTTGAAGTTGGTGTAAGATACCAGATGTATCAAGGATTAGGTATGTTGTTGTTAGCTAGCTTAAAGCATCACTTTTCCTTTGATTTAAAAGCCGTATATAGATTCCATTTGGTTGGGATTTTAATGTTTACTCTTTCAATTTATGGATTAGTTTTAACCCCATTACTTGGTGTGAATTTAAAAATGATTTTTGGCCCTATGACTCCTGTAGGAGGTTTGTTATTGATTCTTGGATGGGGGATGTTACTTGTTAAACATCTGAAAAACAGAATTAATGAATAAATTAACAATCACGATTTTAGGATCTGGTACTTCGCAAGGAGTTCCAGTGATCGCATGTGATTGTCATGTATGTTCTTCAATTGATAAAAAAGACAATCGACTAAGAGCATCAATTTTAGTTAATTATAATGGTGAGAATTTTGTGGTTGATGCAGGGCCCGACTTTCGATATCAAATGCTTCGTTCTAAAGTAAAATCTTTGCGTGGAGTCCTGTTTACTCACGAGCATAAAGATCATATTGGAGGTTTAGATGATGTAAGAGCCTTTAACTTTAGAGAGTCACGCGACATGGAAGTGTTTTGTTCGAAAAATGTTGAAGATGCACTTCATAGAGAGTATCATTACGTTTTCTCTGAAGAGCGTTATCCAGGAATTCCTATGATTAATATTAATTGTATAGATCTAAGGGAGTTTATTCTTCCGGGAGAATTACCAGTAATACCCATACGGGTAATGCATTACAAAATGCCAGTGACCGCTTTTCGTTTTTTTGATTTCACATATATTACAGATGCTAAATCTATTGAAGATTCAGAAATTGAAAAGATTAAAGGAACGAAGATTTTAGTTGTAAATGCATTAAGATTATCAGAACATATTTCACATTTCAGTTTAAAAGATGCGCTCGAGCTTATTGATACAATTAAACCCGAAAAGGCATTTTTAACCCATATTTCTCATTTATTTGGTACTCACAATGAAATTCAGGATATGTTACCTGAAAATGTTTATCCAGCTCACGATGGTTTGGTGATTGAAATGGATATAGTATGAAATACAAAAAATAATTATCAATTAATTAAATAATAGTACATTTGTGTAACGCTAAAAGCTAGAAAACTATGGCAAATAATTTATTAAAAGGAAAAAGAGGGATTATTTTCGGAGCTTTAAATGAGCATTCTATTGCTTGGAAAGTAGCTGAAAGAGCTCATGAAGAAGGAGCTCAATTCGTATTGACAAATGCTCCTATAGCAATGAGAATGGGAGAAATTAATAATCTTGCTGAAAAAACAGGTAGCCAAATTATTCCTGCTGATGCAACAAGTGTGGAAGATTTAGAGAATTTGTTTTCAAAAGCAATGGAAATTTTAGGAGGTAAAATAGATTTCGTTTTACATTCAATCGGTATGTCTCCAAATGTTCGTAAAGGAAAACATTATACAGAAAATGATTATAAGTTTTATGCTCAAACAATGGATGTTTCTGCAATCTCTTTACACAAAACATTAGCGACAGCTTATAAATTGGATGCAATTAATGATTGGGGATCGGTTGTGGCATTAACTTATATTGCTGCACAACGTATTTTCCCTGATTATAATGATATGGCTGATGCTAAGTCGTTATTGGAATCAATTACACGTTCATTTGGTTACCATTATGGAATTAAGAAAAAGGTGCGTGTAAATACAATTTCACAATCACCAACAATGACTACTGCAGGGCAAGGTATTAAAGGTTTTACAGAATTTATTAACTTCTCTGAACAAATGTCTCCTTTAGGGAATGCTACTGCTTTAGATTGTGCTAATTACACAATTTCAATGTTCTCTGATTTGACTAAATATGTAACTATGCAAAACTTATTCCACGATGGTGGTTTTTCTAATACGGGTGTTACGCAACAAGTAGTTGATAAATTCGGAGATGAATAATTAGAAGCAAATTAAATTTTATTAAAGCGTTGAAATAATGGTTTCAACGCTTTTTTTGTTTCTGTTGATAACGATTGTTCATTTTTTAAATAAGTATCTAAGGCAATCGTTTTAAATACTTGTGAAGGTAACATTTGCTCATAAAGTTGATAATTACTTTCAATATCACCGTAGGTACTTAAAAAATCGATAATAGCAGGGGCTGTTTTTAAATATCCAAAACGTATACTTTGTTCAAACCAAAGTCTCTGTATCGCTTTATTTGGGTGTTTACTAAAGTGGTAATGATATTCCAAATAATCTAATTTTTCGGCTTGTATTGTTTTAGGGAGAAGTGATAAAAATACAAACCAATCATCAATCGTATATTTTTTTGTTAGTTTTTTAAATTTTCTAATTTTTGATAATTTCCGCTGGTAACTAAATAGTTTACAATCTTTATGAATGGTTTTGTATCTTTTTGATTCAAAGTTTAATTCACTTTTTGATACATTAGTTCCGTTTAGAAATTTTTTATAATTAAAATCAATATACTCGTTTTGAATTAAAAAATGGTTTATCTCTCTTTCAAAGTCTTCCTTATTATGTAGTGTTGGTTTTTGGATAAAGGCTTTTAAAAACGAATTGAATCCAACGTTACCAAGTTTTTTATCTAATTGAAGAAAGAACATAAATCCTTTTAATTGTAAATTCATTCTTTCTGAATAACTATAATCTTTTAGAAAATCACAAGGTTTAGAATAAATGTTTGTCAGTCTTACTAATGGAACATTGTATTTATTTATATATCGTCTATTTGTTTCTATAAAAGATTTTATCAGCATGTCGAGATAGTTATTTCCTAGCGTTTCTCCTTTTGATCTCAACGCCAGGTATTTATTCATTCCGATAATTAATTGTCTGTTATCTTCACATTTAGTACTAAATAGAGGTTTCGGCCAAGTTTGAAATAAGTATTCTTGAATAAAATCTCCTGAATTCATGTAATTTCCTAAACTAACAGGATGAATAAATGCAAGATTAGGATAGTCAAATGATTTATATGGGAAATTTCCAGGGAGTATGCAAAAGTTAAATTCTTTCCAAGGATGCTTACCTAATAAGTTTTCGACGTGTTTAAGATAGGTATTAAAATGATTGAATTCTTTTAAACTTTTTGTTGAATTAAAATCATCTAAATAATACATTGTTATATTTTTAGATATTGATTTTTGTTTAAAGTAACCCATAAAAAACCCAATATCATATACATTGATTTTTGAAGGAGATTCATAAAAAAAACGATTGCTATCAAGCTGGTGAAGATTGTGTTTTGAGCCAAATAAAGGGGTTAGATTCAAATCATTTTGAATTTCAATAGAAAAGTCGATTTTTTGATTACTGACATCTTGAATTGGAATCCAATTTCGAGTGTATTTTTCACCAGGGATAAGGTAAAGTTTACTATGTTTGAAGTAAGAGCTATCAATATCCCAATGAAGGTTTGTTGGTTTTTCAGTAGTTTGATAGTAGATGTTGATGAATCGAGTTTTAGGTTTGATTCTAATACTCAAAGGAGCACCTAAGGTACTATCTTCTTTACCAATAATATATTCAGTATTTCGTTCATTTCCTATCTTTCCTATTGTTACTTTTTGAATTTGTAGACCATTAATATCGAACAAAATTGTATCAGAATAATGACGTTTTAATCGGTATCTTGCAATACCATAAATGGATTTTGATTCGAATTTCACATCTAAATCTAAATGAAGATGTTCTATTCCAACTTTGGTAGAATTGGAATAGCTGCTATCGTTTCCAATTTCGATATTAGTTATGTCGTTTGATGATACAGATGGAATATTTTCTAAGTCCGAATCGTTACAACCACAAAAGAATAGCCCTAGTAAAAAAGTGCTAGTTAAAACTATATTTTTTATGGTTTTTATATTTTTCATTTATCTATTTATGTGTATTTAATGTCTTTTTATATTAATTCATTATTTAAGTTTGTTTTTATTAATCTATTTTTCTTACAAGGTGTTTTATGACTTCTGAAGCACCATATAGACCGAATAAACCTGGCATATAACTTATTGTACCATAAAAGGAACGTTTAAAGTTTTTACCATCTGTCAGTTTTAAAGATTCTTTAATTTGTATTTCTGAAGAGTAAACGGCTTTAACTCGTTTAAAGTTAATTCCTTCGCGTTTCAATCTTTTTTTTATGTGATGGCCTAATTTGCAATTGTTAGTATTTTCAAGTTTAGCAACTTGAACTTTTGCTGGATCTAGTTTACCACCTGCACCTAAGTGAGTTATAATTTTAATTTTTAAACGAAGGCAAGCTTTAATCCATTCTAATTTTGGTGTTACTGAATCAATACAATCCATTACGTAATCTGGCTTGAATTCTGCAAGAATTTCCCAAACTCTTTCAGGAACTACAAATTCTTCAATTATATTTAAATGAATTTCAGGGTTTATGTCTTTGATTTTTTCCCCAAGGACTACTGCTTTGTTTCGATTAATAGTTGAGTCTGTTGCGGTTAATTGTCTGTTTTTGTTTGTTTTATCGAATACATCTCCGTCAATTATTGTCATTGTTCCTATGCCTGATCTTGCAATAAATTCACCAGCAAAAGAACCTATACCACCAAGCCCTACGATAAGTACGTGAGCATTTTTAAGTTTTTCAATACTTTCTTCACCTATCAATAAGGCACTTCTTTCTAACCAATCTCCCATTTCTTAAATACGGTTTTAAAATTGTTGTAAATTGTCAATTCCAAATCTAACAAAGAAATCTCTTTTATAGAAGCAACTTTCTGGTAAACTTCATAGATAGTGTGATATTCATCATTATCTGTTTCTAAAAACAATTTGTTTAATGGTATTGTTTTTAGAGCTTCTTGTAATTTTTCATCATATAAAATTGCTGTACCTATACTGATATAAAACTCTTCTTTTAAAAGGTTTTTCAAAAGGTTGGTTTTTCTGAATCCATGTATTATCCAGGGTTGATTCGGTCTGATTTCGTGGTTTATTTGTATGAGTTCATTGAATGCTTTTACACAATGAATAATGACAGGTATATTTAGTTTTTCAGCATACTTTAGTTGTTTTATAAAATTTTTAATTTGTTCATTAATATTTATTTGTATTATTTTATCTAAACCTATTTCACCAATACATATACAATTATTGTTTTTAGTTATTTTTTCATCGAAAACAAAATTATTTAACTCGAATGGACCAACACCATAACTGAAAGGTGTTTCTAATTCTTCCTTTGAATTAATAATTTCTAATCCAATATTTTTTCTGGTATGAGTATGTATGTTTATTAACATTGATTTTCTTTTTTAAACGAAAGTTAACAAATTAAAATAAATTTCATATTTTCACGACTTTGTAAATTTAAACCTATGGAACAAACTCAAAAAGGACACCCTAAAGGACTTTATTTATTATTTACCACTGAAATGTGGGAGCGATTTAGTTACTACGGTATGCGTGGTATTTTTACTCTTTTCTTAACTGGAGCATTAATGTTTGATAAAAAGACGGCTTCCGGTTTTTATGGGTCATATACCAGTTTAGTGTACCTTACACCAATTATCGGTGGATACTTTGCTGATAATTTATGGGGAAATAGAAGGTCAATCATGGTAGGTGGTATAATGATGGCAATTGGCCAATTCTTTATGTTTTTGAGTGGTTCGTTCTATCAACAACACGATTTGGCGGTTACTTTTATGTTAATCGGTCTAACTTCATTAATTTTCGGAAACGGATTTTTTAAACCTAATATTTCGACATTAGTTGGTCAGTTGTATTCAGAAACAGACAAACGTAAAGATGCAGCATTCACCATTTTTTATATGGGAATTAATTTAGGTGCTTTTATCGCTCCACTTATTTGTGGAGGTTTAGGTGAAAGATATGATATCAACGGTAATCCAATCGCTGGAGCTTTTAAATGGGGATTCTTATGTGCTTGTGTTGGTATGATTATCTCGGTTATTATGTTCAAGTTAAGAATGAATAAAGTGCTAGTTGGTCCAGATGGAGAACAAATAGGTGTAGTTTCTAATAAATTGAGACTTGCAAAAATGAATGCAGACCAAGGTGTTGAAATAGAAGAAACTCCAAAATCTAAAAGCAACATTTATATCGGTGTTTTAATCGGTATCTTTTTATTTATCATTCTTAGATTTCAAGTTTTTATTTCTGCAGATGAGTCTACAGTTGATGTTGTCAATAATTACATCTCTGCGGCTATATTTGCTATTGCTGTTGCCATTCCTTTGATAATAATTCTTGATAAATCTTTAACCAAAGTTGAAAAAAGCCAAATCAGTGTGATTTATATTATTGCTTTTTTCGTGATTTTCTTCTGGGCAGCTTTTGAACAAGCTGGAGCTTCTCTTACCTTCTTTGCTCAAGAACAAACGGATAGAGTATTTTTTGGATGGGCAATGCCTGCCAGTTGGTTTGGAAGTTTTAATGCTGTATTTATTGTTATTTTAGCTCCAATCGTTTCTATTTTGTGGACTAAATTAGCTAACAAAGGAAAAGAACCTGCATCTCCATATAAACAAGCTATGGGGCTATTTTTACTTGCTTTGGGTTATGTATTTATTGCTTATGGTGTGAAAGGAGTTGAACCTGGTATCAAAGTGAGTATTATTTGGTTGACAGGTTTATACCTAATTCATACAGTTGGTGAATTATTTTTATCTCCAATTGGATTATCTATGGTAAATAAATTAGCTCCTGTACGTTTTGCTTCATTATTGATGGGGGTATGGTTTTTAAGTACAGCAGCAGCAAATAATTTTGCAGGATTTTTAAGTTCATTCTATCCTGAACCAGTTGTAAAAGCTTCTTATGTTCGTGAATTAGAAAAAGAATATTCTACCAAAAATCACAAGGCATTATTACAAGTTGAAGATTTAAATGCGGCGAAATTAGCTGATACAACAGTTGTTTTTGATGCGAAAGGAATTGAGCAAAATGTGAAATACGATGCGATTAAGTTCAACAATCTGTTTCCGAAAACTACAAACAAAAAACAATTAGAAGAAAATGCTAAAGTGATTGAAAAAATTAAGATCGAAGCAGCTAAAAATTCAATCAATATTGAAAAATCATTTCTTGGAATCAAAATTAATGATTTGTACTCATTTTTCATGCTATTTGTTTACTTAGCAGGTGGTGCAGCGATTGTGCTATTTTTCTTAAGTAAACCATTATTAAAAATGATGCATGGAGTGAAATAATAAACTCACTTTAATTTAAGGGCTTTCTTTTTAGGAAGCCTTTTTTTATGTTTATATTGTCCCGTCCTAAAATAAGTTGACAACATTTAGCTTATTTTAATGAAACCACAGGAAGAACAGAAGAAGAAGCGTACCCAACGCGATTATAACTTAGGCTTTAAATTAGCTTTTATCTCTCAAGTTGAAAAAGGTGAAATGACCTACAAACAAGCCCAAAAAGCTTATGGTATTCAAGGTCGCAGTACAGTTTTAAATTGGTTAAGAAAATTTGGTAATTTAGATTGGAAAAACCCAAATGTTCATTTTATGTCATCTCCAAAATTGGAAGAAACGCCAGCTCAAAAGATTAAACGTTTAGAAAACGAATTAGAAGAACAGCGATTTAAAAATGAAATGCTTAATTATATGATTGATTTGTCTGATAAACAATATGGAACAGCAATCAGAAAAAAGTTTTCACCCAAACAATCAGAAGATTCCAACAAGAACGAGCAATAAGTCTTTCTCTTACTTGTCGATTGTTTGGGATTAGTAGACAATCAATTTATCAAAAAGAAAAAAGGTTTTCCTTTCGTCAAAAAGAACTTGAACAAGTAAAACAAGAAGTAATTAAACTACGAATGGAAATGCCTCGAATAGGTGGACGTAAACTCTATTATTTATTAGAGGAGACCTTCAATTCTAGGTTTATTAAAATTGGTAGAGATGCTTTTTTTGATTTCCTACGTAAGGAGTGAATGCTGGTAAAACCAATGAAAAATTATACCAAAACAACCAACTCAAAACATTGGTTACGAAAACATCCAAATCTACTTTCAAATCTCGTAATAAAGGAGCCTGAACAAGTTTTTGTTAGTGACATAACTTATGTAAAAAGTATGGATGATACTCATTATTTATCTTTAGTAACAGATGCTTATAGTAGAAAAATAATGGGTTATCATTTAAGCAATGATATGACTGATGAAAATGTGTAAAAGCACTAAGAATGGCTATTAAAAATAAGAAAACAAACAAACCATCTATACATCATTCAGACAGAGGATTACAATACTGTTCAGAACTTTATCAATATGAACTGAAACAAAACAATATCACTCAATTAATGACAGATGGATATGATTGTTATCAAAATGCTCATGCAGAAAGAATTAATGGGATATTAAAAAATGAATTTTTAATCTATAAATGTCATAATAATCAACAACTCTATCATCTAATCAAAGAATCAATCGAAATTTACAATAATAAATGACCGCATTTGAGTTTAAAATATAAAACCCCTAATTTTGTATACGAAAAAACCGTGAGAAACTAATCCCACGGTTTAATATTTTTAATTTTTAACCTGTCAACTATTTTAGGACAAGTTATTTATATGTTTATTTAATCAAAGATTATGTATATAATAAACTTTATGTAGATTGTATAATTTAGTCTTTAATACAACGTATTGAAAGCCCTAACTTTTTATTACTGTTGTTTGTACTAATTGATTCAGAATTGGAATACATTCCTTTATAGTATGCGTCTATTGAATTTAATTCTGTTGAAGTCCACCAATATCCATAGTTTCCAATTGAACCGAAATTTCCACCATTATTTCTGTATCCACTGGGTAATGCAGTAAAAAGAGATGAATTAGTAGTGTTTTCATTCGTTTGATTCCAACTTGTTATTTGGATTTCTTTTAGCTTTCCGCCAGCAATTTTTTCTCCACCTAAATAATTAATGAGAATATTCCAATCTATCTCACTTGGTACGTGCCAACCTATTGGACATACATTTTTATTGATATTCACTTCATCTTTTATTACATACCAATTGTACAAATTTCCATATTTTGAATTATATGTTGAATCATTATTAAAAAAACAATAAGTTGGTTGGTTATTGGTTGACCAATTGTTTGAATTTGGTTCTATATTAATTTTAGTACCATCATTATATTTTGTAACTTTTAAATTCTCAGCCATCCATTCTTGATTTTCAATAATTACTGTTTTATATACGTTTCCTTCAATGTCTGTTACACCATTCCCAAATTGACCAATTGATTTTATAGATGAACTAAAGTTAATTGCGTTGTTTTTTTTGTCAGTAATTTCAGTTTTAACAATTTGATTATGAGTATCAGATTTTTTTTCTTCTTTTTTTTTACAAGAAAATAATAAAAAGGTTATTATGATCGTTAATGAAAAACTATAAAACATAATTATGTTTGATTTTTTAATTTGCATAAACAAATATAGTTTTTGTAACTTAAAATTGATTTTTATTTTGTGTCTGTTTTAGTAATTACTGAAAATTTCAAAGAACCGATACTAATTCTTCAATATTCTTAACATACATCATCGAAATTTGATGTAGCAAACCATCGTTCGTCTTTTTACCCTTTATAGTGATATTCCCACCTTGATTATGCAGTAAGAAAGTAATAGATTCAATTGCATCTAGAAATTTTAAAGGGTTTTCAATTGAGCGAATTGTTTTATCATTTTTTGATTGATAGGTATAATAAAATCCTGCCTGTAAAGTATTTGTTACATTTTTCGGGATTGTATTTGTAAGCAAATCTCCATTGAAAGTGATGTTGGGAATAGGGGACTGATTTAAATATGGGCTGATTGTTTTTTTTATTAAATCCGCCTTTTCTCCTAATTGAATGAAACAAGTTGGAATTGTCTGGTGGTGATAAGCTAATGCAAGTTCTCCTTTTGTAATATTTGAAAAAGGTTTATTCCCTAAAGACATGAGAGCTAACTGCATCATCAAATTTTCTTCTGTTAATCGAGAAAGCAAATTGGGGTAAAAGTCAGTTAAGAATGCATCTGTTTTATACGGATTGATTGATAATCCCATTCCACTTACAAAATCTGATTGTGAAATTGAATTCAAAGCAGCAGGCGCATTATCGTTAAAGAATAACCGTTTTTTTAATGCTACACTAAAATCAAAATCAATATCACCATTCAAACTTCCGTTTTTAAACGTGAAATCCCCTGTTATGTAGCTGTTTTTATAAAGTGATAATAATTCTTCACGTTGTGATCCTAGTCGGTCTAAATAGTGTGCATCCAACATTCGTTGCATATTTTCCATGTGTAATCGAATCGAGATAGCTGTATTATTTTTGTTAGTGGAGATTAAATTTTTTCTGGGTTTTAAAGAATGAGTATACGCTTTGTTGATTGTTTCTTTGGATGCGAATTTTGATAGGTGTATTATTGCTGTGTGCGCATCGATTCTACCAGATAGATTATTTCCAGTAATAAAATTGGAAGTGGTTCCAGGTTCTACTAAATAACCCAATGAACTGAATTTATCACATAATGAATCTTTTTGTTTTACTGGTAAAAACAAGTATACACCTGAAGGTGTGCCGTTTGCTTGAAACAAACTGTCAATCGTAAAATAGATGGATTGTTTTATGTCAAATCCTTTACTTAAGGTTGATACTTCGGATTTAAGTAGGGTATTTAATTTGGGAATGTCTTGATATTCCAAGTCGTTTAATAAATTATCTAAAGTTATTTTTCCTGATAAAAAAGTAGAAGGGGTGTGTTCAATAAAACTTAAGAATGAATCTTCTGTCGTTTTTGTTTTTTCCTTATCAGAACAAGCGATTGAAAGTATGAAAACAAATAAAACACAAATAAAAATACGAGTTGAAAAATACATAGTGCTAATTTTATTACCAAATTTGTAAATATATTCAATTCACCTAAAATGCACTACATCGAGCCTTTTTATTTATGGCGTAATTTTTATATTGCTTCTGAAGATGCTTCTTCTCCTTTTTATGGAAAAGAGAATAGTGAATTCGAATTTACCGACCATATTTACAATTTTGTAATTCATCCACAATGGGATTCGATTGGTTCTCCAACCTTGTTTATTAAAATATTATTTGTTGATTATGAAGAAGGTTTTGCCATTATTGAGATGATAGGAGAATGGAATGATGCGATTGAAAATGACATCATGATTTTGAAACGAGATATTATCGAACAAATGATGGAATGTGGAATTAATAAATACATTTTAATAGGTGAAAATGTATTGAATTTTCATTATTCAGATGATTGTTATTATGAAGAATGGTTTGAAGAGGTAGAAGAAGGTTGGATCGCGATGGTTAATTTCCACGACCATGTAATTCGTGAGTTCGAACGCATTAATATTGATAGTTATTTCGTGATTGGGGGAGAGTTAGAAGATGAAGAATGGAGAACTTTGTCGCCTATGGATTTTTACAACCGCGTTTCAGATTATGTTGTTAAACGACTTAATTAAAAGATTAAAATGAAAAAAATAGTAATCATAGATGATGAGCGAAGTATTCGCAGAGCCTTAGGAGAAATTTTACAATTTGAAGGGTATGATGTGTTAGAAGCTGAAGATGGAATGGTAGGAGTAGAATTGATTAAAAATAATCAAACGGATTTGGTGTTTTGCGATATCAAAATGCCTGGTATGGATGGTATGGATGTGTTGGATGAATTACATCAGCTTCATCCTGAAATTCCCATTGTTATGATAAGTGGTCATGGAACTATTGAAACTGCTGTTGAAGCAATTAAAAAAGGAGCTTTTGATTTTATTGAAAAACCCTTGGATTTAAATCGAATTTTAGTAACAATTCGAAATGCAAGTGAACGAATTTCATTGGTTGAACAAACAGCAATATTAAAAACCACGATTCGCAAAATTAAAGGTAGTAACATCATTGGTGAATCGAATGAGATAAAGCGTATTCGTGAAATGATTGAAAAAGTTGCGCCGTCGGATGTCCGCGTGTTAATCACTGGAGAAAATGGAACAGGGAAGGAGTTGGTTGCACGTTCGCTTCATGATTTGTCAAATCGTGCAAAACTTCCTTTTGTAGAGGTAAACTGCGCTGCTATTCCAGGTGAATTAATTGAGAGTGAATTGTTTGGTTATGAGAAAGGAGCTTTTACATCCGCTGTAAAAGATAAAAAAGGTAAATTTGAGTTAGCAAATGGCGGAACACTTTTTTTAGATGAAATTGGAGATATGAGTTTAGCCGCCCAAGCAAAAGTGCTTCGAGCTTTACAAGAAAATGTAATTCAAAAAGTAGGTAGCGAAAAAGATACGAAAGTAAATTGCCGAGTGATTGCAGCTACTAACAAAGATTTACGCAAAGAAATTAATGAAGGGAGATTCAGAGAAGATTTATTCCATCGTTTAGCAATTATTCCTATACACGTTCCAAGTTTAAACGAACGTAAAGAAGATATACCTTTATTAGCAGAACATTTTCTTACATTAATTTGCAATGACCATGGAATTGCTCGTAAGTCTTTTGAAGAAGATGCTTTAATGGCTATGCAAAACATAAATTGGACTGGAAATATTCGTGAATTACGCAATATTATCGAGCGTTTAGTTATTTTAGCAGATCATTTAATTACCAGTGAAGAAGTAAGAAGATATGCAAATGTGACATAAGCTAATTAAAGGTACTTTTTAAGATACTCTTCAATTTTTTCTGGCTTTGTAGTAGGTGCAAATCGTTTTATTGGTTTACCATTTTTATCAATTAAGAATTTTGTGAAATTCCATTTTATACTATTTCCAAGAATTCCAGGAAGTTGTTGTTTAAGAAATTTGTAAATTGGGTGAGCATTGTTTCCATTTACTTCGATTTTACTAAACATAGGAAAACTTACACCGTAGTTAATCAAACAACCTTCTGAAATCGATTTTTCATCTCCAGGTTCTTGATTACCAAATTGATTACAAGGAAAACCAAGGATGATTAAACCTTTGTCTTTATACTTCTGAAACAACTTTTCTAATCCTTCATATTGCGGGGTTAAACCACATTTACTAGCAGTGTTAACTATAAGAATCATCTTACCAAAATACGTTTCCATAGTAATATTAGAACCGTTTATTAGTATCGCATCATACTTGTAAAAAGGAGATTGCATACGTAATTTATAAAGAATTTAGATAATTTTCAATTTCTTCTCTTCTTGGGGAATCTGTTTTTAATAAAGTTTTATAATACTTAGCCTTTTTTAAATCTCCAAGGTTTATATATATAACAATTAAATTAAGAATAGGTTCATCAAATCTTGGACTTATTTTATGAGATTTTAGAAAATAAAAAATTGCTTTTTGAGTATGTCCCATTATGGTATAAATTGTACCCAAATCATTTAATACATGTCTATTATAAGGAGCTTTTTGATATGCTTCTTTTAAATCTTTAAGTACCATTTTATTATTACCTAATGATGCATATGTTGTTGCACTATACCATCTCAAAGGGACTGAATATGAGTCTATAGAACAAACGATAGATGTTGAATTTTCTACAGATTCTATAATTTCTAAACCATTATTTAAACTTATGTTTTCATGTATTTTTTTTATTTGAGTCTCTGAATAAAAACGAATTATAAAAATTAAAGCAGTTACTGGAAATATAATTTTGGTAAAATAACAAAATAGAATATTAAACCTGTTAGGTATAGATTTAAAATAAGAGTTATCGATTTTTGAAATTAAGAACCCCAGTAACATAAATATGAAAATAGAATGTTCTGATCTTTCTCTAGGAAAGTCAAAAAATCCAGCAATAAAAAAACCAATAATTCCAAAAATGATTACATATATGTAAATATGTTTTTTGGTTGTAAAGAAATAACTAAACAATAGAATTATTGTAAACAATAAAATTTCAAAGTTCAAAATACCCAATTCAGATATAATCCATAGAACGTCATTATGTGGTCTCTGAAATGTTACATTTAAATCTTCAGCTCGCCATATGTTTGATAATGTTTGTTTGGGGAAATTTATCTGCCAATTACCACCTCCGTGACCTAAAAATGGTTTTTCTGAGATCATTTTAATTGTTTTATCCCACAATGTAATACGTTCTTGATCTTCAATTTTACTAAGTTTTAAATCACTTTTTTGTATGTCATATCGGTTTATAATAAAATAGATGAAAAATATAAAAATGATATTTAATGCAAATGTTAAAAATAGAGACAAGAACAGAATGTTTTTTCCAATAAAAAAATGTTTAAACTTTATGTAAATAAAGAATAAGACGATTCCAATAGAGATACCTAACCAAACCGCTCTTGTTTTTAAAAAAAATATTATGAAAAGGTCTAATAGAATAAAAAATAATATTATGTAGGTTTTATGGTTTTTGTTTTCGAATAAAAAATAAGACACCTTTATAGTTAATAATAATAGTATAAATGATGAAGTTAAATTTTTATGACCATTTAAACCTGTTATATTATATAGATTCCATTCAGTTAAATTTAGGATTTGATATAAGCAGGTTATTGCTATAAATAAAGACAAGATCCAGGAAACATTAAAAATATCATTGAATGATATTTTTTTTTGTTTGAAAATAGAATATGAAAAAAATAAGATATTTAATAAAAAAAGTGATTTAAAAAAATCATAGATAAATTCTTCTTTATTAAATGCATTTATACCTGAAAATAATGTAAGTATTAAATGTATTATAAATAAATTTATGAATACTCTCGGTGGAAATTCAATTATTTTATTAAAAAATGATAAAATTGTAAAAGTTATAGCAAATAGTACAAATCTAATTGTAAGTGTTTGGTCAAGAGTGTTTTGAGATATCATAATTGAAGATATCACAAAAAGTATTATGGCATAGTAATTTCTTGATTCTTTAGTTTGATCTATAGACATTTAAATTTAATCTACAATTATTTTTCTAGTATAAGTTCGATTATCAATAGTTAATTCTATAAAATACAAACCTGGAATCATATTGTTTTTAAATTCATTACTGTTTATTATTTTACCCTGAGTATCAATCAATTTATATTCTCCGTTAAAAGGTTCTCCACCAAACATAATGTTGATTTTTCCATTAGTTACAGGGTTTGGATAAATTGTAATTTCATTATTTTTAATTGATTCTATTGATACACTTTTTATATCTTTAATTTCAAGTATTGCATTAGAAATAATTTCTGTCGTTGGGTTTTTGATGAACACTTTATATTTTCCAGGTGCAACATTTGAAGGTACAGCTAAGCTTAGTTTAACTGTTTCATTAGTTGTATTCAGTATTTTAAATGTTGGTGTACATTCATCTTCAAATTCAAAGTATAATCCAGAAATAGTTTGAGCATTTACATTCATATTTTCTATTGTCAATGTAAATTCACTGGTAACTCCTGTATATCCAATATTTGGTTCAATCTTAGTTATATCAGGGTTTGATCCTTTTATGTTTAAAAAATTTTCACTTTCAAATAAACCATCTTTTAATGTTTCAAATATTACCTTATATGATCCTGTTTTAGCAAATGGAGACACATAACAACTTAAAGTTGCTTTGTTTAATGATTTGTTAGAGATAGTAATTGGTGTTGGTTCTTCATTATTACTGAAATAAACATACGCTTTTTGTAAATCCGATTCTAGGTTAAGACCAGTTGATTGGATATTAAACAAAATCTCTTTATTGGAATTAAAATAATTTTGTTCATCTATTTTTACAGTAGGCATAATATTGTTTACTACTTCAATAGCATTTTCGTAAAAGTCAATATATTCTCCAAATGACACTCCATTTCCTTCAATGATTCTGTTTATGTAAAATGAATATTTCCCTGATTTTGTGCCTTTTGGTACATAAAAGTCAAAGGTTATATTTGAAGAATTATTTGATTTTGGTATATTGATATTGGTACTACTACCTTGATCAAAATTTACATAGATTGAAGTGGCAAATTCATTAAATTTCATATTTATCCCATTCAATATTACATTTTTATTAATACCAGGATATAATTTAATTGGCAAATTTGTTAATGTTGGGCGTGGATTATTATTTATAATCAATGCATTTTCAAACGAAGCAAATTCACCATAGTTGTATGTATAATATAAAGAATAACTTCCGTTATAAATTGGACCTTGATTATCAAGGTCTAATTCACACTTCATTTTATTAGAACTTAATATTGTGGATGATGCTGAAATGAAATGATCATTGATCATAAAATTAACTTCCCTATTTTGATCTAAATAAAGATTATGCTCAGGATTAACAGTTATTTCAAATAGAAGTGTAGTTGATGCAGAGTATAGTTTATTAACTGATATAATTTTTGCTTGATTTTCGCTTTCGACATATAAAACTTTATTCATTTCGTAAATTGAAAGTTCACCATCAAGGTAATTTTCAACAGTTGGGTAGTAAAAACCTGAAAAAGCATTAGTTGGTATTGTGAAATTCGCATCCAAATCTGTTTCTGAATTTATTTTATATGATGTAGCATAAATAGTACTTGAAGCAGAATAACTTGTTGAACTTCCTTGATTAAAATGATTAAAACTTACTGTTGTTTTACTTGCTTGTCCAGATTTAAAGTTTGTATTTAATCCTGAAAACTTAACGGTTAACTTTTCTCCTTTCTTTGCTTTATTCTTGCTAATTGATGTAAGTACTGGGTTTCCATTTGAATATGTTTGTAATGCATTTTTTAGAGTGTTAGAATAACCTGAGTTTAAATCTTTAATTGTAAGATCATAACTAGTTGTAAAATAATTATTAGAGTGAATAGTGATTTTAGCGATATCGTTGCAAACAAATTCTATGTTTTTTATAACAATAAAACCTAAACTGTAATTATTTGAAAAATAAAACTCGTATTTATTTTGTTTAAAATCTACATTATAGCATTTAACTGTTATTGTAGTTTCAGTACGATCTTTGATTGTTTTAGGAAACGATGAAAGTATATTTTGAGAAAAATAAAAATTAGAACAACAAATCAATAACGTCAGCAATAAAATTTTTTTCATAAGAAATAAATATAAATTATTTTAATTTTACAAAATTAACTAATTCTACAATATTAATTAACAGATAATATTTATTTAATTGAAAACGACTGCTAAAAAAGGAGTGCAAATATTAGTTGAACAATGTGTTGTGGCGGGAATGAAGTACGTTGTTTGTTCACCTGGTTCAAGAAATGCCCCTTTTGTAATAGCTTTTAATCAACATCCATCGATAGAATGTATTGTAATTCCTGATGAACGTTGCGCTGCTTTTTTTGCACTAGGAATGGCTCAACAGTTGCAGGCGCCTGTAGGTATAGCTTGTACTTCTGGTTCGGCAGCTTTGAATTATTACCCTGCAATAGCTGAAGCATATTATCAACAAGTTCCATTATTGGTATTTACAGCGGATAGACCGGTTTCTTGGGTAAATCAAGGGGATGGACAAACTATAGTTCAGGAAGACGTTTACGAAAATCATATTTTATATTCAACTACCATTCCAGAAGAAAATGGAATGTCAGATTTCGAATGGTTTGTAAATAGGGAGGTATCTAAAGCAATTCAAACGGCTTTAGGTAAAGTTAAAGGACCAGTTCATTTGAATTTTCCTTTTTCTGAACCTTTATACAATCAAACAGAAGTTGATTTAGTTCCTATTCAGCCAATTAACGTTGTTGAAACTGACGACGTTTTAAGT
Organism: Flavobacteriia bacterium; assembly: GCA_947464135.1. Lineage (GTDB taxonomy): Bacteria > Bacteroidota > Bacteroidia > Flavobacteriales_D > Crocinitomicaceae > CANHVK01. The sequence continues at coordinate 33,592 of CANHVK010000016.1, forward strand.
CCTTCATCGTTAAAATTTATTACTTCTAAATGGAATACATATTCTAAAAAGCTTGTATTGGTAGGACAACTGCCTCCTAATTTACATTTAGAAAATATACTAGCAAAAATATCAGAAGATAAAAGCGTTGTGTTTTTAGTAGAGAATACAGCAAATCAAGTGAATACGAATTTTGTTCAATGTATTGATAGAACTTTAGAAGGGATTTCGGATGCGAGATTGATAGATTTTTCTCCAGACTTATTGGTTGTTTTTGGTGGTGCTGTAGTTTCTAAAAAAATCAAAGCCTTCTTACGAAAAGCTCAACCTAAGGAAACATGGAGAATTGGATATGATTTTCCATTTATGGATACGTATCAATCGTTGAGTCATACCTTTCAAATGAATCCTACGATGTTTTTCACACAAATAAATGAAGTGGTTGAGAAATCATCCTTTTCACCTTTTTGGAAAACATGGAAACAATTGGATTACATAAATCACGACAGAGCACTTGAATATGTTCAAGACGCTCCTTATTCTGATTTAAAAGTGTTTCATTTTTTGAATGATATCATACCAGAAAATTCTCATTTACACCTGTCTAATAGCTCTGTAATCAGATATGCTCAATTGTTTAATCCTATTAAAGGAATTACTACCTGGTCAAATAGAGGGACAAGCGGAATAGATGGTAGCACAAGCACGTTTTTAGGTTCAGCATTGATCACGAATGAAACTTGGCATACTTTAATTACGGGAGATGTTTCTTTTTTCTATGATAGTAACGCTTTTTGGAATAAATTAACATTCCCAAATGCTCGTATCTTTTTGATTAATAATGGAGGTGGTGCCATTTTTAAAATTATTCCAGGACCTGATTCCACGGAAGAACTAGATGATTTTTTTGTTTTTAATCATGGTTTTTCTGCAGAGCATATTTGTAAGGCTTACGGAGTAGATTATTTTTCGGCTCATAGTATAGACGACATTGAACAACAATGGGAACAGTTTTATCAATACGATGAAAATGGGAATGCTGCTTTGATGGAGATTTTTACTCCAAGAGAAATAAATGATAAAGTACTCAAAGATTATTTTAAATCTTTAACCCATAAATCATAACCCATAAATCATAATTATTTTGGACTATTTTTCAATATTATTTACAGGAACAGGCGTTTTTTACTTAGTTGTATTATCGCTTTTAGAAATCGTTTTAGGAATCGATAATATCATTTTTATATCGATTGTTACGGATAAACTACCAGCAGAAAAGAAAAGATTTGCTCGAAATATAGGAATGGTTTTAGCATTAGTCGTTCGTTTATTTTTATTGAGTATAGTAGGGATGATTATGGGGATGACAAAACCTTTGTTTACCATCCTTGATCAAAGTTTTACGGGGCAGAGTCTAGTTTTATTACTTGGTGGATTATTCTTGATTTATAAGAGTACTACAGAGATGCATAGTAGCATTCGTGGAAATCACGATGGTGAGGTGAAGCAAAAAAATAAACTTGCCCAAGTGATTTTTCAAATAGTGATGATCGATATTGTATTTAGTTTTGATTCAGTGATTACAGCTATTGGTATGACTAATGAAATTAGTAAAGGTGACCCAACTAAAAATCCAATGATTATCATTTTTGGCGCAGTAATTATCTCTATGATTATTATGTTAATTTTCGCTAAACCAATATCTGATTTTATTAATAAACGACCAACGATTAAAATGATTGCGCTTGCATTTTTAGTGACTATTGGTATGGTTTTAATTGCAGAAGCATTTGGTCAACATGTTCCTAAAGGATATATTTATTTCGCTATGGTGTATTCTTTAGTAGTAGAATTCATCAATATCAAGATGAGAAAGAATAAAGGAATAAAAGAATAATGACTCAAAAAGAAGCATTAACATATTTGGGTGAAGATTGGGAAGATGCTTTCGAAGAGGAGATTTTCGCTTTAAAGCAACAGATATTAACCATAATTCCTATTCAAAATTTATATCAAGCGAAGATTGATAAATGTAAAAAATTAGAAGAGGCATTTGTGTTTTTAGGTGGTAGATTAGCGATTGAAAACAATTTTATAGATGATCGTTATACTTTCTCTGAAATAATCCTAGATGCTTTTCAAAACTATCAACAATATAAAAATAAATTAAAGTTGAATTTAACCCAAATTTACACAAGTAATTCAATAAAATTTATTTGTGAAAGTTTACTCAAATTAGAAATTGAATATGCTAATCTGTGGAATTTGAATTCTGAAATTGTTCAAGTTACTCTTTCTAATCAACCTGATCCTATGGAGCTATTACAAGCGATTAAACAATTTAATAAATTGAAAGGGTACACTTTTTCTGATTTAAAAGAAATGTTAATTGTTGCTCCAAAAGTATTGGTTGAGGAACAGAAACGTTTAACTTTGTATACAACAAAATACGGAAAACTATGAGTGATGTTTTAGCGAAGCTACGATTGCAATTGGAAACCATGGAATGGCCAAGTGTATATATGTATAAGTTTATAGTTCCTAATCATCCAGAAAAAGTAGACGCGATTAAAGCTATGTTTGATGATTCAGCAGTTATTAAAACAAATACATCTAAAAATGCTAATTTTATAAGTGTAAGCATAGAAGTTGTTGAGTTAGATGTTGATTCAATTATAGAAAAATATACAATAGCAAGTCAAATTCAAGGAATAATTTCATTATGATTTTAGCAACATTTTTAACTACCAAAACTGCGATGACTTTTTTATTTGTCACTTTGGCAGTATTAATTGGAATGATTATTTACAAACGTATCCTCGGTAAAATGAGAAAAGGAGAAGTTAGTATGAATGATTTCTGTATCCTGTATAGCCTAGAAAAGAACCAGCAAACAGGAGACTTGGAATTCTATTTTACTAACGAAAACACTAAACATGTCATTTTTGAAATTCTTTCAGAGTCTGAAGAAGTTTTACACAAATTGACTGACCAAGTGTTTAAAAAAGGAGGACATATTATTCGTTTTGATTCCAAACAATTAGCAAATGGTACGTATTTTTATCAGTTAAAAACAGATAACCAACAAACTAAAAAAAGGATGGTTATTAACAATGGTTGACAAGCTGTCAGATAAATATTATTGGCAAACTATTTGTCATTCATACAACAACTATTAATTTTATAACTCGAAATTAATCGAGAATTTTTGAACTAAATTAATTACTATGGCATTAGAAATTACAGACGCAAATTTTGAAGAATTAGTGTTAAAATCAGACAAACCTGTATTGGTTGACTTTTGGGCAGAATGGTGTGGACCTTGTCGTATGATTGGTCCAGTTGTTGAAGAATTATATGGTGAGTACGAAGGAAAAGCAGTTATAGGTAAAGTAAATGTCGATAACAATCCAAATGTATCGGTTCAATTTGGTGTTAGAAATATACCTACAATCCTTTTTATTAAAGGGGGAGAAGTTGTTGATAAAGTCGTTGGAGCTGTTCCTAAAGCACAATTAGCTTCTAAATTAGATGCGATTATCTAATTTTACTCTGAATCTCTTTTTTATTTAGGCTACATATTGTGTAGCCTTTTTTTTTCTGAATTATTTCAAATTACACAACACACCAGATTTAGACCGATTAAAATTGCTAAAGAAAATGTTGACAAGGCATTAACTTTTCATACTTTTTCAATTGAATATCTCGATTTTAATATTAAAAATGATTTAACAAATAATTAATAATCATATGTTTGAGAATTAAATTAAAATTAATTACATAATAGTTTGTTAAAATAAAAAAAGAGTGATTATATTTGCACTCCGCAATCGAGCGGTGAATGTCACTTGAAATCAGAAAAAAAACTTTTTTTTAAAAAAGTGTTGTTTAAATAAAAACTTTGATTATCTTTGCACACCGCAAACGAGTGGTGATTAAAATTTACGAGTGAATGAGATCACGAAGTAGAAC
>CANHVK010000017.1 GCA_947464135.1 Flavobacteriia bacterium
ATTTATAAAAAGCCTATTTTTTCACCTAAAATCATCACTATTAATCAATGGATTAAAGAGTTAACAAATGAACCAATCATAGATAAAACACGTTTGCTATTGCAGTTGTATGAAGTACATAAGGAAAAATTACAAGCAGACGATTCGATATTATTTGATGAATTTTTGAATTGGGGTCAAATTGTGCTTTCTGATTTTGAAGAATTAGAACGTTATCTTGTTGATCCGAATTATATGTTCCGTAATCTCAGGGATATCAAAGAGATTGAAAACTGGAGCTTTGGAGAAGAAAAGCTATCAAAAAGACAACAAGAATTCATTGATTTTTGGGACAGATTACCGATTTATTACAAAGGATTAAATGAGAAACTAAAAGAAAAAGGAACCATTTACTCCGGAAAAGCCTATCGAAAAATAGCTGAAAATATCGATTTAATTTTTTCTATCTATCCAAATAAACGATTTCTATTTGCCGGATTTAATGCTCTGTCTAAAGCAGAATCAAGCATTATGAAACAACTGCATCAAATGGGACTTGCAGATATATTTATTGACGCAGATGCCTATTATTTTGATGATAAAATTCACGAAGCAGGTCATTTTTTAAGAAATACCACTCAATATTTAGGAATTAAAACTCCCAACTTCATTGGAGACAGACTTTTAAAAGAACATAAAGAAATAGATGTAATTGCGTGTTCCCAGTTTACAGGACAAGCCAAAGTAGCAGGAACGATTTTATCCGAAATGGATGAAAAAACATTGAATGAAACGCTTTTACTCCTTGCCGATGAAAGTCTTATTGTTCCCATTTTAAACAATTTACCTAGTAATATAGGTCAAGCGAATATTACGCTTGGTTTACCTTTAAAAAATAGTACCATCCGTACTTGGTTAGAATTAATATTTAGAATTCAAGAAGGGTTTGATAAATATGAAAGACATATCGTTTACCATAAAGACTTGTTAAGTTTTTGGCATCATCCATTTATAAATTCAATGATGAACGATAATGAATTAATTGAAGTTAGAAAACAAGAGCAAGATGTAAAACGTTACAACAAATTGTTTCAATCACCTGATAAAATATTGGTTTCAAATCGGATTGATACGATATTTAAAATTTTGTTCACCCCTTGGAAAAACGATTGGAAACAAGCATTAAAACTAATTCGTTCGTTAAACTCATTGTTATTTCACGAATTACCAGAAACGAATACTTTTGAACGGGCTATTTTAAAAGGGATCGATGATTCTTTAATTGGTTTTGAAAAATGTGTACACGAGGATTTTCCGGAAATGCGATTAAGAACATTTCGTACCTTGTTTAATCAATCTTGGATGCAGGAAACGGTTGCTTACTATGGTAATCCGATGGAGGGATTACAAATTATGGGATTATTAGAAACACGTTTGTTGGATTTCAAGCATATCATTGTTGTAGGAATGAATGAAGGTAAAATGCCACCGACTAATCCAATACAAACACTTGTCCCTATGGATTTACGTAAACATTTAGAGTTACCCCTTCCAAGAGATAAGCAAGGGTTATTTGCACATCATTTTTATCGTTTACTTCACCATTGTGAACGTATGTACATTACCTACTCAACCAGTACAGAAGGAATTTCAGCAAGTGAACCAAGCAGGTATTTATTACAATTAGAGTTGGAATTACAAAAAGAAAATCCAAATTTTATATTTAGAAAAAGAGATTATACATTACCTGAAAATCAATCTAAAACAAAAGGAAAATCCGTAAAAAAAACGAAAGAAATAGTTGATAAATTAGATGCTTTTTTAATGCAAGGTCTATCTGCTTCTGCACTAAAAACATTTTTCACTTGCCCATTGGATTTTTATTACAAATACCTATTGCGTTTTGGAGAGGCTGAAAAAGTTGATGAAACGATAGAAAGTAATCAGTTAGGTACATTTATTCACGAGGTATTAGAAAAAATGTATACCCCATTTTGCAAACGCGACAAAGAAGGGAATTTAAAAAGTCCTGTTCCACCAAAAGTAGGTGTTGCTGATATCGAGTATATGGAAAAATCATATGAACTTTTAATGAGTGAATCATTCAGTAAATTTTTTGGAGGACAACCTGATGCCTATTTAAAAGGTAAAAATTATTTAAGTTTTACAATGGCTCTAGAACTTACTAAACGTTTCTTAAAACACGAAAAATCATTTATTCAAAAAACAGGTAAATCCATTGCTATTGAAGCATTAGAGGAGAAATTAGAGCATACATTGGAAATTGAAATTTTTGGAACTAAAAAAACAGTTAAACTAAAAGGTTTTGCAGATAGAATTGACTCAATAGATGATGAAATTCGCATCATAGATTATAAAACAGGTAAAGTAGATAAATCAGATGTAGGGAAATCTTTTAGTCGACCTAAATGGGAAGGTACTGATGAAGAACTATTGGTAAAACTTTCAATAGATTGTAAACACTTTTTTCAGTTGATGACTTATAGTTATTTATACTATAAAAAACATCATCGAATCGTTGCTGAATCGTCTATTGTTTCGTTAGTTAATATTTCAGAAAGTCCTTTTATAATGCATGCAAAAGATTTAACTAATGCACGGATTATTGAATTATTTCCATTAGTACTAACGCAATTGATTGAACAGATTTATGATCCGAATACCCCTTTTATTCATTCGGAGGAGTACTTCAATTATTGTATGTATTGTAATTAGATCAAGAATTCAAATCCAACACCAATTTTCGAGTATGGATTTTCCAACCGTTTTCTGTTTTGATAAAGGTATCGTGATAAACACCAGTCATTTTGATATCGGTTGACTCTAATGCATCTACGACTAACAAATACGATTGAGCATAAGCTGTTTCGTTTGATAATTCAACGAAAGTATTCGTTATAAAATGTCTTTTACCGCGGGTAAACTCAAGAATGCGATTAAGTAAGTCTTCAATTTCTGATTTTCCTTTTGCTTTTCCAATACGCAATTCCAACTTACCATCTTCTAGGAAAAGATCTGTACAAACATCCACTCGTTCAATGTCTAAATGCACTGAATACGAGTGGATAATTTGCGTTATTTCAAATTTATCTATAAATGATTGCATCATTACAAATTACTTAAGGTATCATTCACCCAAGCTTTACCCCATTCATTTTTTTCTGTTTCAGACCAAAGCGTAGGGTAAAAAATACGTTTTTGGAAACGTGGAGGAAGGTATTTTTGCCAGTTCGTTCCACCTGTAGCTGCAACATCCGTTGTTCCTTGATGTAAATATTTAACAGCTGACTTATAATGAGCTAACGGCCAGTTTACATTGACATTAATATCATTTTGCTTCAGTGCAGCAATAATTTTAGGGTTGCGTTGCTCTTCTTTAGTTAATTTCAAATAACATTGCCACAAATTACAGTTCTTTTTCTTTTCTGCAAATGCTATAAACGAATCCCTGTATCGCTCTTCAAATTCAATAAGCGTTAATGTTTTCTTGCCTGTAGCTACTTCTGTAGCCCCCTCTTTCCAATAAATATGTTCAAACAGTTCTTTAATTGGTTCATTCCCTTGGTAATTATCACGAACATCTTTATGGACAAGTCTTAAAAAGTCAGTAGATGCCATTTCAATCATACGATATTGAGCTGATTGAAAGCCACTTGCAGGAAGTAAAGACATTCTGAATTTCAAAAATTGTTCTCTTTCCATACCTTCAATCATAATTTCAAAACTTTTAGTCAAAGCATCAAAATAACGATTGATTCGAGTAACTCTATCTAAGAAAAAAGCAGCAGTTAATTCTTGTTTTTCACTTATTTGATCAAACTCACGAAGCGCTAATTTGAAATATAATTCTGTAATCTGGTGATACATAATAAACACTACCTCATCAGGGAATTGTGTACGAGGTTTTTGTAGACTTAATAAAGTATCTACCTCAATATAATCCCAGTAATGCACAGAATCTGCATATAATAAACCCTCTAAATATGCATTGAAATCTTCTCCAATTGCAGCATATTTTTCTTGTATTTTCTCTAATTTGTCTAAAATTTCTGGTGTAATTTCCATCGCCATAAATCAATACAGTTTAATCAATTATTTAAAAAATATTCTATAAATATCATTTCCGTTTGCATATACCATCAAAGTTAGCAACAATACAATACCTACATATTGCGCATATTCTAATACTTTTTGTGGTGCTTCTTTGCCGGTTATCATTTCATATAATAAAAATACTACGTGTCCACCATCTAACGCTGGAATAGGAAGAATATTCATTATAGCCAATGCTAAAGATAAAAAAGCGGTATTTAACCAGAAAATATGCCAATCCCAAGATGATGGAAACATGTTACCCATACGAGCAAAACCACCTATAGACGAAGCCCCTTTTTTAGTGAACATAAATTTTAACTGACCAGCATAATCTTGTAAAGTTGATGATGCCTTTTTATAACCTAACCCTATACTTTCAATAAACCCTGGTTTATATTCTTTAACTAATTTTTCATCTATTATTTTACCTCCAGAAGAAACATAACCTAAGGTACCTTCTAATGTTACAAATGCATTTAAGTTAATAGTATCTTTCCCTCTCAAAATACGCGCTTCTATTTTTTTTCCTTTATTTTCGAAAAGATTTCGTTGAATTTCATCGAAATAAGTTAGACTGTTTCCGTTTATAGCAACAAATTGATCTCCTTTTTTCAAACCAGCTTGTAATGCATTTGATTTAGGTAAAACAGAATCAATAGATAAAGCTGTAGAACGTAATGAAACCATTGGAAAAGCTCCAGCCTGAAATAATTCATATTCTATATCATCTGGAAAATGAATGTTTTGAATTTTACCATTTGAATGTTTCACTTTCAAGTCTTGCGCTCCACGCATCATCACTTGTGCGCTCACTTCCATCACATTCGTTACTTTTTCACCATCAACTGATAAAATTTCATCTCCAGAAACGATACCATATTTTTTCAAATATGGATGAACAGCTAATCCTTTCTCCAATTTAGTTGGATCCAATCTTTCTTCTCCGTAATAATATGAAACACCAATATAAATAATCAATCCCAAAATGATATTCACAACCACACCTCCAATCATGATAATCAAACGCTGCCAAGCCTTTTTAGATCTGAACTCCCACGGTTGAGCAGGTTGTTTTAATTGTTCAGTATCCATAGACTCATCTACCATACCTGCAATTTTCACATATCCACCTAAAGGCAACCAACCAATGCCCCATTCCGTGTCTTTTATTTTTTTCTTGTAAAGCGAAAATTTAGGGTTAAAGAACAAGTAAAACTTTTCTACTCTGGTTTTAAACAACTTAGCAGGGATAAAATGTCCAAATTCGTGTAAAATCACTAAAAGAGACAGTGACATAATGAATTGAGACGCTTTGATTAAAATATCCATATTATTGATTTTGGGTTACAAAGATAAGATTAGAAGATTACAGAATACAAATTACAGATTATAAGATTTACATTTATGAGATTCCATTTTGTTGAAAGTATTCTATAATCGCTTCTTTAATAAGATGCTGTTGTTCACGATCATTAAGTTGAGGTAATTCTTTTACTAATTTGAAATGAGGCCATTGTTGTACGTCTCTACCTTCAAATTCGTAATATCCATAGGGTTCTAAAATGGTACAAACAGCGATGTGTAACAATTCTGTTTTTTCTTGTTTAGTAAATTCCTTATAACCTAGACCTAATTCTTGTACACCAATCAAAAACAAAATTGCTTGTGTATCAAGGTCTGGACCGAAAAGAGTTTCTATTTGTTTTGTTAATTCGCGAAAACGTAATTCAATATCATAATCCATAGGGTAAAGATACTATTAGAACGAAGAAAAACTTATGAATTTCAGCAACAAAAAGCGGTTTTTTAACGTTTAATAAGAAATAGATTTAGACATATTTTGTAATTTGGCACTCTTATGATAGCGAAAGACCTTATAACAGACGAAATTCCTCCTTTAACTCATACAGATACGGGAGATATTGCATTGCGATGGATGGATGAATTCAAAGTTTCTCATTTACCAGTATTAAAAAACGGGAATTTTGTAGGTGTCATTTCAGAATCAGATATTTTAGATAAAATGGATATGGATGAAACATTAGATGTTTTATTCGACCACTTGCCTCGACCGTATGTTTTTGAAAATGATCATATCTATGAAGTATTATTCAAAGTTTCAGAACATAAAATTTCGGTTGTACCTATCTTGGATAAAGATGAAAAATACTTAGGGTGCACTTCGGTACATCAATTACTCTCAATGATTGCTACCACTGGAAGTATCAAAGAAAATGGTGCTATTTTAGTTTTGGAAATTAATCAAGTGGACTACTCACTTGCTCAAATAGCTCAAATAGTTGAAAGTAATAATGCTCGTATTTTGAGTTCGTACATTATGTCTTCCCCAGATTCTACTAAGTTAGAAGTAACTTTAAAAATCAATAAAACGGAACTTACGAGTATCATACGTACGTTTGAACGTTATGATTATGTTATAAGTGCCTCATTTCAAAAGAGTCAGTTCTACGATGATATACAAGAACGCTATGACTCATTATTGAACTTTCTTAAAATGTAATTTTCCAATTCTTATGAATGTTGCGATTTACGGAAGGAAATTAAACCGTCAAACCATTTCAGTTTTTGAAGATGTATTTAATTTGCTTGAACGTTTTAATTGGAGACCAGTATTAGAACAAGAGTTAAAGGAACAACTAATCAAAAAGGGAAACATTGGTAGTCATTATGATACTTTTAAAGACCATCGGGATTTAAAATCTGGTATTGATATGGCATTTAGTGTTGGAGGGGATGGTACTTTTTTAAAAACAGTAAATTACATACGTGAAAGTGGGGTTCCCATTTTAGGAATCAATACAGGACGTTTGGGTTTTTTGGCAAACATTAATCCTGAAAAGATGGAAGAAATGTTTTCGATGGTTCAAGAAAAACGTTACTCTTTTCAAAAACGTTCTATGTTACGTATTCATACTGAAGATGATTTGTTTGGAGAAGATAATTTAGCTTTAAATGAAATGACTCTCCACAAAAAAGACACTTCTTCTATGATTACTGTTCACGCATCTTTAGATGGTAATTATTTAAATTCTTATTGGGCTGACGGTCTGATTGTTGGCACTCCAACTGGATCTACAGCCTACAATTTAAGTTGTGGTGGACCTATCATTACACCAGGTTGCCAAGTACATATTCTCACACCAATTGCCCCTCATAATTTGAATGTTAGACCGATGGTTGTACCTGATCACTTACCAGTTAAGTTACAGGTTGAAGGACGTGAGCGTCGTTACCTCATCAGTTTAGATTCAAATACAAAGAGTATACCGCAGGGCACGGAAATTACCGTTTCAAAAGCAGAATTTATGATTAATGTGATTCGTTTTGAAAATGCAAATTTCTTAGATACCATTCGCAATAAGATGAATTGGGGAATGGATTCGAGGAATTGAAAGAGTTGAAAGTGAAAAGTTGAAAATATAAAATTATCACCCTCCTTCATCCTCCCTCAAGGGAGGAAAATTCTCAATAAATTTTTTGCACAAAAAAAGGCGTTAAAATTTAACGCCTCAAACAATTAGTTTTATTATCAATTAGATAATCAACATTGCGTCACCATAAGAATAGAAACGATAGTTTTCTTTGATTGCAGTTTGGTAAGCTTCCACCATCAAATCATGTCCACAAAAAGCAGAAATCATCATTAATAATGTAGATAATGGTATATGAAAATTTGTAACTAAACTGTCTGCGATACTAAAATCATATGGAGGATAAATAAATTTATTCGTCCATCCATCAAAAGGTTTTAACATCCCATCTGTAGAAACAGATGTTTCAATAGCACGCATAGTAGTAGTACCAACAGCACACACTTTCTTTTTATTTCTCTTAGCAGCATTCACAATATCAGCACTATTTTCAGTGATGATTACTTGCTCAGAGTCCATTTTGTGCTTCGTTAAATCTTCTACTTCTACTGTACGGAAAGAACCTAAACCAACATGGAGAGTGATTTCAGAAAAATTTACTCCCTTAATTTCCAATCTCTTCATTAATTCACGAGAGAAATGTAATCCAGCAGTTGGAGCTGCAACAGCACCTTCTTCTTTCGCATAGATCGTTTGATATCTATCTTCATCTTCAGGTTCAACCGCTCTTTCAATATACTTTGGAAGTGGAGTTTCACCTAATTCAGTGATTTTTGCTTTAAATTCTTCATAAGGTCCATCAAACAAAAAACGTAATGTTCTTCCGCGGGAAGTAGTATTATCGATAACCTCTGCAACAAGGGAATCATCATCACCGAAATATAATTTATTTCCGATACGTATTTTACGAGCTGGATCAACTAATACATCCCAAAGTAAACTTTCACGGTTTAATTCTCTCAACAAAAAAACTTCGATTGTTGCCCCAGTTTTCTCTTTATTTCCATACATACGCGCAGGAAAAACACGAGAGTTATTCATAATCATTACATCACCATCATCGAAATAGTTAATAATGTCTTTAAATAACTTATGTTCAATCGTCTGTTTTGCACGGTTTATCACCATCAATTTAGACTCATCTCTATTTTCAGTTGGGTATTGAGCAATTAACTCATTTGGAATATCGAAACTAAATTCGGAAAGTTTCATTTTACTCATAGTGCCTCAAATTTTTAAAAGAAAGTTCTTTTTGTATACTACAAAAAAGGTGTAAAGTTACAAAAATTTTGGATGTTTTTTTACGAATTATGAGTTATGGTTTATTAATTGTGAGTGAATATGAAAACAAATGGATTTTGTAACTAGGAATACTTAAATTAGCTCGTCTTTTAAATATTACAATATGAAAATCAATAGCCTATTTTTATTATTCGTTATCCTATTTGCTGGCAAAAGTTTTGCTACTGATACCATACACATTAAGTCCACTGTGAAAAATGTAACGTTGTATTTCTCAGGCGCACAAGTTTTTCGTGATGCTTCTATTTCCCTGACAAAAGGAAAACACTTTTTAGTTTTAGAACAACTTCCGCAAGGGATTGACAAGCAATCTATTCAAGTAAATGGAATGGCTAATTGTGAGGTACTTTCAGTAAAGCATCGTTTGGAATATCAAAAGCAGTTAAAAAAAGATCAAGAAATCAAACAAGTAGAAGAGCAATTAAAAGCTAAAAACATAGCGATAGAAGAAGCAAAAAATAAGATTAACGTTTTTGAATTAGAAGAACAATTATTGATGAATAATAGCAATCTAAACAAAAACGGAGCAGGTTCAAGTGTTGCCGAAATCAAAGAAGCGGCAACTTATTATAGACTGCGTTTAAATGAAATCAGACAAGCAACGTTGTTATTGAAATCATCTTTAGAAAAAATGGTAGATGACAAACAAGATGTTTATCAAAAACTAAATGAAATTCGTAGCAGAAAAATAAACACTTATTCGGAAATTTTAGTCTCCATTGATTGTAAAACAAATGCTACAGGTTTACTTTCTTTCTCCTATTTTACAACGAATGCCGGATGGGAACCAACCTATGATTTTCGCGTAGATGAAATCAATAAACCATTGACTATCAAATATAATGCAAACGTATTTCAATCAACAGGTGAAAATTGGAAAAATGTACAATTAAAATTATCCAGTTATGACCCTTCACTTAGTGGTAAAAAACCAGAATTAAACCCTTGGTTTGTTGGCGGATATGAACAAAAAGGTTCAACTATTGAAAGTAGTTTTGGAACATTACAAGGTAAAGTAACGAGTTTGGGTGATGGTGTTCAATTTGCACAAATCACCATTTATGACTTTAATAGCCAGGAATTTGCTCACTTAATTTCTGATAAAAACGGACAATTTTCTATCAAACCATTGCGTGAAGGAACTTATTATGTAAGTGTTGAATACCAAGGAAGACAATCTATTTCGAAAAAATATATTTACATCAATAAAAACAAAATCAATCATATCGATTTAGTACTAGAACAAAATGAAAGGGATATAGCAGTTACTGAATTAGCATTAACGAATGCGGCAGCGCCAGCAAGCGAAGGATTTGTTGATGGCGTGAAATTAAGGGGTGTTGCAATGAGTGCTAAAGCTGATATGTCTAGTAAGGATTTAAAAAGTATTTCATTGACCTCAGAAGTATTATTATCTAACTCTGTGATAAGCAAAGAATATCCGATTGACATTCCATATACAATTAACTCAGATGGTGAAGATTATTTAGTGAAAATCAATCAGATTGAAATTCCAGTAACTTATGCGTATTATATTGTTCCTAAATTAGATAAAGATGCCTTTTTATATGCATCCATTGTGAATTGGAATCAGTTGAATTTAATCCCTGGAAAATCAAATATTTTCTATCAGGGAAATTATGTAGGTGAGACAACTATCGATAAAAATATCTTATCAGATACAATGGAAATATCTTTAGGGAGAGATAAACAATTGGTTGTAAGCTATGATAACAAACGAATAAAAACAGATAAAAAATTATTTGGGAATGCTAAAGAAAGAGTGGAAACTGAAATTTCAGTGAAAAGCAATAAAAATGCAGCAATTAATGTAAAAGTGGAAGATCAATATCCTTTAACAAGTTCAACGAATATTACTGTTAATTTAGAACGAAATCCAAATGATAATCTAAAAGTGGAAGATAAAACAGGAAAACTTACTTGGGAATTGAAATTAGAAGCAGGAGAAAAGAAAACTGTGAAGTTTGCATATGATGTGGTAGTGACGAAGTAGTTACTGAAATCTAAATTCCCCATGTGTTCATTCCAAAGGGGGAATAAAATGATTTACAATTACTTCCAATATTTATTAGGGTTTCTGTAAGTATTAATGATTGCCCTAATTTTAATCATTTCATCCATTTCGTGAAGTGTAAAATGAATTATAACTGGAAATTTCTTTAAAGGTAAACAACGTACTTCAACATACCTTATTTGATAAAATGGATTTTTTTGAATAGCATTAAATTAACTTACTAATTCCCGATAAAATTTTTTCCCAAGACCCTTTTGCTTTTCATTATAAAAATGAATTATCTATTGTATGTCACTTTTTGCTAATGGTTCAAGTTTTATATTAAATTTTTTAGATTCCATCAAATTCATTTTTAACTGAATCCCAATCTAATAATTCTTTATCATTACTATTTTTGATTCTGTCTCTTACGAGTGACTTGTGCACTTCTGATATTTCAAAATCATTTTCTTTGACTTTAAAATAGCTTTTAATGCATTCATTTGTTCTTTATCATCAGTTTGTATTGTGAAGGTTGTCATTGATGAAATTTTTTATACGATTCTCCTTTAACAAATTTAAAATTATTGATTCACAAAAAAGAGTTGTGAAACCAATCACAACTCTTTTTTATAAGTATTCGCTATAGCGGATAAAAGACAAATTTTACCCAAGTGCTTTTTGTAAATCAGCAATTAAATCTTCTGCATCTTCAACACCAACACTTAAACGGATTAAAGAATCTACTACTCCTGTTTTTTCACGTTCTTCTTTTGGAATAGAAGCGTGTGTCATAGTAGCTGGATGTCCGATTAAAGATTCAACCCCTCCTAAAGATTCAGCTAATGCAAAAATTTCAACTTTTTTCACTATTTCGTGTGCGTCTTCTAATTTGTTTCCTTTCAATGTGAAAGAAATCATACCTCCAAAGCCACGCATTTGCTTTTTAGCTACTTCGTGATTTGGATGTGTTTCAAAACCTGGCCAATATACTTTGTCTACTCGCGGATGAGTTGCTAAAAAATGCGCTATTTTTTCTCCGTTTTCACAATGACGTTGTACACGTAAATGCAAGGTTTTAATCCCTCTCAAAACCAAAAACGAATCCATGGGTGCAGTCACCGCTCCTGTAGAATTTTGGATACGGTACATTTCTTTTGAAATCTCTTCGTTATCAGTAACCAAAATCCCCATTACCACATCCGAGTGACCACCTAAATATTTCGTTGCTGAATGCATCACAATATCAGCACCTAAGTCGATAGGTGTTTGTAAATATGGTGTGGCGAAAGTATTGTCAACAGCCAACATTGCATCCGCTTTTTTAGCGATTTGAGCTACTGCAGCAATATCAACGATGTTCATCATTGGGTTTGTTGGTGTTTCCACCCAAATCAATTTTGTTTTTGGAGTAACAAAAGCCTCAATATTTGCAGGATTTGACATATCAACAAATTGAAACTTGATACCATATTTAGCAAAAATCGTTGTAAATAAACGGTACGTTCCACCATATAAATCGTTCGTTGAAATCACCTCATCGCCCGGATTTAACATTTTAACCACACAGTCAATAGCAGCTAATCCTGAACCAAAAGCAGCACCAAAACGTGCGTTTTCAATCGCAGCGATATTTTTCTCCAATGCGTGACGTGTTGGATTTAAAGTACGAGAATACTCATATCCTTTGTGGCCACCAACTCCATCTTGTATATACGTTGACGTTTGGTAAATCGGTGTCATAATTGCTCCTGTTGCTTCGTCTGGGTGAACACCTGCGTGTATTGCTTTTGTTGCGAATTTCATATTAATAAATTTCAAATTATAGATTAGAAGATTACAGTCCTTCGACTACGCTCAAGACAAAATTCTATGTTTATTGTTTAAATCAAAAAACCCAGAAATGTAACAAGACAAATTTAGAGAGAATATTTAATTGTACCTTTGTTCGGTCTAAAAAAGGTGGATATGGAAACAAAATTAAGTGTAAACATCAATAAAATTGCGACTATACGAAATGCACGCGGAGGTAATACTCCAAATGTTGTGCAAGCTGCCATCGATTGCGAACGTTTTGGTGCGCAAGGAATAACGGTACATCCGCGCCCTGACGAACGTCATATTACTACAAAAGATGCCTACGATTTGTCTTCAGTTGTAACCACAGAATACAACATTGAAGGTTATCCTGATTCACGTTTTATGAAGTTGATCGCTGAATTAAAACCTGCTCAAGCTACCTTGGTTCCAGACCCACCGCACGTATTGACATCCAATGCAGGTTGGGATACACAAAAACACCAAGAAGAATTAACTGCTATTATAAAAGAAATCAAAAGTCATGGTGTGCGTACCTCCATTTTCGTAGACACCAACTTAATGAATATTGAATACGCTGCAAAAACAGGAGTTGACCGTATCGAATTATATACAGGACCTTACGCTGAACACTATCCTATAAACAAAGAAGATGCAATTGCACCGTATGTAGCAGCAGCAACTTTGGCTCACGAACTAGGTTTAGGTATCAATGCCGGACACGATTTAAGTTTAGAAAACTTGGCTTATTTCAAACTGCATATTCCTTATTTAGCGGAAGTATCGATTGGTCACGCTTTGATTTCAAATGCAATTTATTTGGGATTAGAAAATACAATTCAGTTGTATTTGAAGGAGTTGTTGTAGGGGATTAATATTGATAAAGTAACTGTGAGAATTATAGAGTGGAATTGTCAAGGAGCATTTAGAAAAAAAAATGATCCTATTTTATCATTAAATCCAGATATAATAATTGTTCCCGAATGTGAATCCAAGGAAAATCTATCTTTTGGTAAATTAACGCCTGAACCATCTGATTTTATTTGGTATGGAGATTCTTCAAACAAAGGAATTGGAATATTTTCATATTCAGATTATAAACTCGAACTTTTACCCATTTTTAATCCAAAATTCAGGTATGTAATTCCTATAAAAGTTCAAAATAATACAGGTGCATTTTTACTTTTTGCCATTTGGGCTATGGATAATAAAGAGTATCCTGAAGAGAGATATATAGGTCAAATATGGAATGCTATTAATTTTTATAAAAACCTATTATCACTTCCAGTAATATTAGTAGGTGACTTTAATTCGAACAAAATTTGGGATGAAAAAGAACGTTCTTGCAATCATTCAGATTTAGTTAATTTTTTAGCAAAAAAAGAAATCGTTAGTGTCTATCACGAATTAGAAAATGAAGCCCAAGGAGAAGAAAAACAATCAACATTTCATTTATACAGAAAAAAAGAAAAGCCATATCACATTGATTATTTTTTTACATCAAAACATTTTATCAAAAAGAGCAAATTAAGAATAGAAAAATTTGAGAATTGGATAGGTTTAAGTGACCATTTACCTTTGATATTCGACACTATAAATCCTAATTTTCAAATTGAAATTAATGAAACATTTAGTTCTCTTATAATCAATCAATTTAAGGAATTAAATCCCGAGACAAAATCGCGATTTGAAGATGTAATATCTAAAATGTCACTCAAAGCAAAAACTTTAGATCAACTTTCAAATTCTATTGAATTAAGAAAAAAATTCACAAAATCTACTGATGATCTTTTACAGATAGATAAGATAATTTATAAACTAACTGAAAAGTTAACACAAAGTTCAACTAAAAATATTTTTAAATAATTTTGTTTTATGATGGCTGTTACCATTAACAACTCATCAGATATAACTAATTTAATTTTAAAATTCATTTTTTTATTTTAACTTTATAAATAGTAGATAAACTCTTTGTTTAATCAAAAGAAGATGAGCACGAAACTGACTTTAAATCTTGAAAAATCGATTCTTGAGAGGGCAAAATTATATGCTAAAATAAAAGGTAGTTCATTAAGTGATTTAATTGAAAATTATCTTGAAAATCTTACTAAAGAACAAGATATAATTGAACCTTCACCTAAACTAAAGCGTATTATTGGCTCTGTAAAACTTCCTGCGGATTTCGATGAAAAAAAAGAATTACGATCACAAATCGAGAATAAACATCTTTAATGAAATTATTTATAGATACAAATGTTATTGTTGATTTAATTGGAGAAAGAGAACCATTTTGTGTTGACGCAATTAAAATTTTTGCTCTGAGTGAGAAGAAAAAAGTTAAGTTATATGTTTCTTCTCAATCGATAATTACAACTCATTACCTTTTAAAAAAATATATTTCAGAAAAAAAATTACGAGAAATTTTAGATGAATTAACTGACTTTGTAACAATAATTCCTAGTACAAAAGAATTTTTAAAGAAAGGATTAAAATCAAAACATAAAGACTTTGAAGATGCTATACAAATAATTTCAGCTGAATCTATAGACTCTATTTCTCATATTATTACTAGAAATATTAAAGATTTTAAAGATAGTAGCATTGAAGTGTTAACTCCAGCTTCGTATATTGAAGCTTATCAATCAAAATAAATACGTCACACCCTAAAATACTTTTCTAACTCAATCAGTGTTTCGTTGGTAGTAGGTTTATCATCAACAAGTATCCCATTTTCAAGAATAAGAATACGATTACTGATTTCTGTAATGTGTCCTAGGTCATGACTTGAGATTAACATCGTTGTTCCGGTCTCGTGCAACGCGTTTAATTTGTTTTTTAACCAAGACTGAGAAGTTGGATCTAAAAAGGAAAAAGGTTCGTCTAAAATCAAGATTTCAGGATTCGAAAAAATAGCAGCCAAAATCCCGACTTTGTTTCGGTTCCCTGCCGATAAATCTCTGATTAAAGTTTTATCTTCTTTGGTAATATTTATAAATCCTTTGTTCTCTTCTAAAAATTGAAGCGTTTCTTCTTTCGATTTTTGGTGTAATGTTGCAACAAACGAAATAAATTCTAAAGGCGTCAAGTAGGGAATTAAAAATCCTTCGTTCAGATAGGAACCAGTATATTGCTTCCATTCTTCAGAATCAGTAACTGCCTTTCCTTTAGAAAGTACAGAGCCACTTGAAGCTTGAATAATGTCCAAAATGAGTGATAAAAGTGTTGATTTTCCAGCACCATTGTTACCAACCAATCCAATGCTTTCTCCTTGATTGATTGTTAATTGATCTATATCTAACACCTTTTTGTCACCGTAAAATTTTTGAAGATTTGAAATTGATAGCATAAATTAAAAATTGAAAAATTCTGATTATTACCCACGTCTAAACCCTTCAGCGAGTTTATGTTTTTGTTCTTGAAATTTCAACACAATTTGTTTTAACCAATAGCCATTTGTAACTATTCCAATAATACCCAATCCTGCTAAAATGTAATACATGATATATATATTTCCAAAAAGGTAACAGATACCATAAATACAAAACGGGAAGCCCAACATTCCAATAAGTGGGATAAACGATTTCCAATCAAGTGATTTAAAATCAAAGGACTTATTCTCTACAACATTAAATGGTTTGTTGTAGAACAACGATAAATACATCAAAAATGGTAGAATTACCCCAATAACAAAGAAATATAGCGCTAAATTAAAAAAGACAATTCGGACATCAAACAACATATAAACCATTGATATTAATAAGGATAATGTGCTTGCAATAACACAAACCAGATACTTTGACCTTAACCATGTTTTCAAATTGATTGACATCGTAGTAAACCCATCAAAATGACTGCTAATTCCTGCAAAGATGATTTGCGCATAATTCATTGAAAACATTGAAACAATAAAAATTCCTGAAAATACATTTTTGAACGAATTTGCTTTAAAATCAAAGTAAAAATTCATTCCAAAACCAATAAAAAAGATACTTGAAAAGAAAATCGCTTTTACTTTTTTATTTCTAAAAATGAACTTTAATTCCATTTTCAAAAATTGACCAACTTCCCCAAAACGTTCTAAAAAAGAGTAATTTAAAATTTTAATAGGGTTCTTCGTTGAAACACCATCATACCTATTTTTGAATAAAAAATTAACCCCCAAACGATACGCTATAATTGCCACTAAAATCGGAATCAATATAATGAATGGATATTGAATTGCTTTTAAAAATCCCCAAGCATAGGCATCCGAAACATTGGTAATTTTCATAAATTCCAACACAACAAAACCTAAAACAGCAAAATAAAATACATATCCCCAAATCACGTACTTACGCATAAACAATTTGAACGTAACAGACAAATAATTCGAAGTGAGTGCCAAGGAAAGAAATAACACCACCCACAATAACCCATTCAATATTCCTTGTTCTGCCCAAATAGTAGAAATCGTAAAAGGAAGAAAAATGATGATTGCCAATAAATTAAAAAAACTAAAATGACTCGTAATCATTGGAAAACTATATAACTTTCTTGTTGAAATTGGCAAAGTTCTGTAAGGCTCAGGATTTAAAATTGCAATTTCTTGTACCTTGAATCGCAATAAAAAATCAACTAAATGATAAAAGAATAAGTATTTTAAAAATACAATAGCTGGATTTTTATCAGGAAAAAACTCTGTAATTAAAGGTTTTGCGAAAATTCCAATGCTTAGAGCAAGTGCTAGAAAATATAATCCTCCAAGGATGGTGAAAATAATTGCTAGCACATTTTTCTTCCAAAAAAACGTTCTCGTTTTTTGTTTGAAATAATGAATTAGAAGTTGTTGCATTTTATTAATTTGAATTTAAATCATTTTATTAAAATCATCCCCAGCCAAACACCTAACACTCCCAAGACTACACTTAAAAGCATATAAACCAATGCTATTGTGTAATTACCAGATTGTATCAGTTGTAAATTTTCATTGGCAAAGGTCGAAAAGGTGGTAAATCCACCGCAAAATCCGATCATTAATAAATACTTGATTTTTTCATCAAATTTTCCTGAAAAATTAAAAAAGACGCCTATTAAAAAGCACCCTAAAAAGTTGATTAAAAAGGTAGCTAAAGGAAATTTTCCAAAGAAAAAATGAGCTATAAAAAGAGAAGTTAGGTAGCGAAATACACTACCTAAAGCCCCTCCAACAGCGACTAAAATAATATTTATCACTATTTTAATCTTTTCGAATATCCGAAATAGATAATTCCATTAAATTACCCATTGACTTTAATTTTTCTTTGTCAATATTATTCATATTGCCATAAATTGTAATGATATGATTCTGATTTTGAATATTTTGTTTGTAAAAATCATACAACTCATCAAACGTCAATGTATTATATAATGGATATTCATCCAATTTAGGTGAATGTTTATATCCTAATTGTTTTCCAAAATCAATTGCTGAAGATAAACTTCTAAAATTTGGATAAGACGATGCACTTGCATTTTTAAGCATTAACTTGATGGGTTCCATTCTTTCAGTTTTGGAAGGCATAAAACGAATCAAGGAATCTAAAACCTGTACCGCATCATTTGTTTTATCACTTTGACAACCTACGTATGCATAAAAAATCCCAGGACTGTTTCCAAAATAAGGTTTGTTAAATGACCCCGAAGTAGTATAGGCTAATGATCTAAACTCACGTATTTCTTGCATCAATAACCCCGAAAAACCATCACTTAAATAGGTATTGAATGCATCCGCTTTGACATTTTCTTTTGGCTCATCTTTGAAATTAGGTGTTTTCAATACATAGAATACCTGACTTTGCACTGCTTTTGGATCATTAACAAAATAAATAGTATTTGATGTAATATCTTTATATACTTTATTTGTTATTAAAGCCCCTGATTTTTTTGCTAAATCAAAGTTTTTCTGAATATTGGATTTTAACTTTTTAATCGAATTATTTCCAACAAAATGCCATACGGTTTCGTATTCATTTGATTTCAGCATATGACTGATAACATCTTGTGAATGAATAGCTTTTAATTCATTAGAAGAAAGTCTACTCAACGCAGGTGCTCTTTCTCCGTAAATACAAGCATTAAATAACATCGAACCTAATTGTGTAGGATCTTTTAATTCAGAAACTCGATTAGTTAAAATAGCATCAACCGTATTTTTAAGTTGGTATTCATCTAAAACGGGGTTAGTCAATAAATCACTGATAATCGGTATTGCTTTATCTAAACTATTTTTAAATCCTTCAAAAGTGTAGGTTAGTCTGTTATTTGATACACTCGCTTGATAATTGATTCCCAACATCGCAAACTGCTTCTTAATAGTTGATAAATCATACGTTTTAGTATGCAAATAACTAAACACACTTGGTAATAAATCCAAGTATTTTAAAGTATCTGTACCTATCTTACGTTGAATTCGAAGTACAAACAAATCATTATAAGGATTGTAATTTTGATATAATTTATCGTACGCACCTATTTCTATCTGCTGACAGTCATTTTGATAGTCAATATATTTAATATGAGTAGGTTCGATTTTATTTTGTAAAAATTTCTCTGCAAAAATGGAAGGTATTTTCTGATCTGTTTTTACCGCTTCAAAACCAGGTTTGGAAAGTGTTTCTTTTGGTGAACTACCAACAGCAGATCTAACTAAAAGTAAATTTTCAGTAAAAATTTGTTTCGCTAAATCAATGATATCTTGTTTCGATATTTTATCGATTTTTTCAATTTTATTCAAATAGTCATCCCAAGAAGTTCCCATCGTAAACAAATTCGCTAATGCCATTGCTCTATTGTATTCACTTTCTAATTCTTGAAGCTTTTTACGACGAATTTCTTGCTTGATAATTAATAGATTGGTATCCGAAAATTGGCCGCTTTTTAATTTCTCAATTCCTTCTAATATCAATTTCTCTACCTCTTTGAATGATAAACCATTTGTCTTTGGTCCATAAGAAATCATATAAGCGCCATCATCAGCATAAGATAGATTCACATTGGAAATAAATAAAACTTTTCCGTCCAGTTTAAGTTTGTTTAAAATTCCAGTTTGTGATTCATTCAATAACAATTTGTTACATAATTCAAATGCCAACTCATCTTTATTCCCTTTTGGAAAGGTTTTATATGCCATTAAACCAAAATTGATAGGAGTATAATTTAATTCTAACACTTCTTGATTCTGAAAAGTCGATTTTTGAAAAGCAGGAAAAGCAGGTACTTCTTTTTTCACTAATGATGAAAAATAATTTTCAATGGCACTCTTCGCTGTAATTGGATCAAAATTTCCTGATAGTACAATCGCCATATTATTAGGCACATAATAGTCAGTAAAGTACTTGTACATTTTTGAAAGCGATGGGTTTTTTAAATGTTCCGTAGTTCCAATCGTAGTTTGTGTCCCATACGGATGGTATTTAAACAGCTTTTTATTCACCTCTTCATATAAAGATTGGTAAGGATTATCCATCCCTTTATTTTTTTCTTCATACACTACTTCTAATTCTGATTGAAAAGAACGAAACACTGGATTTTTGAAACGATGTGCGTATAATTGAACCCATTTTTCCACTTGTTCCCCAGGAAAAGCATTGTGATATACGGTCATATCATTTGCTGTAAAAGCATTTAAACCAGTACCACCGATACTTTTGATTAACTTATCAAACTCAGTTGGATTTGCGTATTTAGCACTTTGAACACTTTGATTATTAATCAATTTTTGTATTCTTTTTCGCTCATTATTGTCTGTTGTCTTACCCAACAAATCGTAGTAATATACAATCGAGTCTAAGAAAGGCTTCTCTTTTGCGTAATCTGTTGTTCCTAATTCTGTTGTTCCTTTGAATAACAAATGCTCCAAGTAATGTGCCATACCAGTTGCATCTGCTGGGTCGTTTTTACTTCCTGCTTTAATTACAACCAAACCATAGGTACTATTTGCATTATTATCAGGATTAAGGAATACAGTCATTCCGTTAGCCAGCGTAAATTGTTTAACGAATAATGCAGAATGTTGAGCATTCAATACATTAATAAAAAAGAGTAAAAAAATTAGGGTTGTACATTTTTGAAAATTCATAGTTGTCAATTTTAAATTATTCATTATTTCACTTTATTCATTATTTCATCTGCCTTTTGACTGGCTTCTTGTTCCATTTTTTGGGCTTTTTCTTCTGCCGATTTTCTGATTTTTGTAGCAGCAGTTTCGGCTAATTTTTTCTTTATAGGATTTCCACCCGCTTCAGCAATTAATGCATCTGCTTGTTTATTCCCTTCTGCTCTTACCGCATCAGCTGCACGTTTAGCCTCCGCTTTTACTTTGTCCGCTTGGCGTTGTGCTTCAGCAATTGCTTCTTGCTTTTTCTTATTTAAATCCTCTTTTACTTCATTTACCTTTTCAGTAACCTTTTGCTTGACCACAGTCTTTACAGAATCTTTCGCTTGATTAACAGCATCTTTCACCGAGTTTTTTAAGTTCCCTGTAAGTTTTCCTATTGCTTCTTTCAAATCTACTTTTACTATCGGTTTAGTTACTTTACCTGTAATTGAAGCAGGCACTGGAATCATTGCAGGTAATTCTTGTAGTTTTAGTTTAATAGGTAGATTGTTCAACTTTTTAATTCCTTCCTCAACCGCTTTCAACGCAGAAGCTGGAATTTCTTCTCGCGGAACATTCATCATTAATTTGTAATCCAAATCTTGTTCAAAAGAAGTTGAACCAGATACATCCGTATTAATTTTACCTAATTTAATCGTGAATGGAGTCAATGAAATTTTTCCGTTTTCAAATTTAAATTTTGCTTTAAAATCTTTCAGTGTTTGTGTTGCTAATTTTGGCATATTTAATTCGTTTGCCAATTTAGTTAATGGTTCAAACCCTGAAACAGAGATTTCATTCGAAGAAATATCTCCATTTCCAGATAAGGTGCTATAAACCGGTTCCATAGAAGGCTGTAAAGTAGTTTTCATTGTGAACGAAGTTGAAATTTTCCCTTTTGCATATTTCGCAATTGGTGCTAATTTTTCAACTGTTACAAAGTTCTTCGCTAAATCAGCAATAGCAATTTGCTGAATATTATAGGCAAAATTTACAACTGGTTTTTGATGATTTTGAG
Source organism: Flavobacteriia bacterium (assembly GCA_947464135.1). GTDB lineage: Bacteria > Bacteroidota > Bacteroidia > Flavobacteriales_D > Crocinitomicaceae > CANHVK01. The sequence continues at coordinate 21,753 of CANHVK010000017.1, forward strand.
AATTATAAGAACCATCTAAACCAACCGTTCCACCCAATACATTCATTTTTAAATTATTCAACGAAGCAATTTCTTCTTTTAACCCTACCGAACCTTTTGTATTCTGAATAGAAATACCATTGTATTTTATTGTTTTCACATCCATATTTAGGGTAACATCTAAATTATCAGGAATTAAAACCGGTTCTGTAGTTGCTGGAGCTGGTTCAGCCGGCTTATCATCAGTAGGGGCTGGAGTTGAAGAAGTTCCCATCAACGCATCTAAATCTAAGGTATTACTATTAAAATTGAAAGTTCCTTTAAGCAATTCATTTCTAAAAACATATGCCAAGTAATTATCAATCGTTCCATTCATTGAAAAATCACTTGCTCCCATTTGAGCAATAAAGTTTTCAAGTCTTAAATTTTTAGGTGTAAAATGCAATTTCATGTCTTTCACCTGAACTGGAGCTGGTAAATCAGTCGACTTATACAACACATCCATTAACTGTATTAATCCGTCAGCTTTAAACTCTTCGTAACGCTCTTGTTCAATCGTACTCATTCTACCATTCAAAGAAATATCCGCATTTAATTTTCCTTTATATTGTTCTCCAGGAGCCATTGGCATCACTTGTCCCAAGGTTGCTAAATTCACTTTTGCCTTCACATTAGCATCAATCAATGGATCTGTCATAGGATTGCGCATTTTTAATACCAAGTCTAAAACGTTTCCTGCAAAATCAGCATGAAATTGATCTACATCCAATTTCATTAAATCCATATTTGCTCCACCTGCGAAAGACGAACCTGCTTTAATCGCAATGTTTTTAATCGATTGTGGAAGCCCTTGGTATTGAACAGAAGCGTTTTTCACAACAATTCCAGCATCCCAACCTGGCATATTTTTATCATCCATTATTCCTTTCACTTTCGCATGCATCGCTAAAGTTCCATTCGTAACCATATTTTCATAGCCTGATTTATAAAAAGAAGGAATCAAAGAAAGAAAATCTTTGAAAGTTGCTTCAGATGCATTCAGCTTCAAATCCATATTGTCTTTCTTCTCCAACATTTCATAGAACCCGTCCAACGAGAATTTCAATGCATTCAATTCAAACGTGTTTTCTTTCAACGTGAACTTTGAAGTCTTTTCTGTAAATTCCATTAAGAGATTAACTACAAAATTCGTTTTAACCTCACTTAAATAAGACATACCATCCATTTCATACGTAAAAGCATCCATCGATGTAGTCGTTTCAAAATCAATTACATCAGCAGTTAAATCTCCTTTACCTACGTGAGTTAAATTTTTGATATCGGTAAACATATCCATGCTTGCATCGTCGTAGCGAATGTTTGCATTATTTATTTCGTATTTTTTTAAGCTTAATTTAAACGCTGAAGGTTCTTCTTTTTCTTCCGGTGTTTTGATTGAATCAGGCTTAGCAATATTATAGTTCGCTGTTCCATCTTTCAATACACGCACATCAAAAGCAGGTTTATTTAATGTAATTGCTTCTACTTCCATTTTATCGCCCCCCACTACACTCCAAAAATTCAAATGGGCTTCGAAACTTTCCATACTCGCCAGGACAACCCCTTTGAAATTTTTGTCTTTCCCTGTAACTTTTAGTCCTTCTAATTTTGCTGTAATATGCGGAAAAGAAGAAATAAAAGTCAAATCGAAATCTTTCAATTCAACATCAGCCAACAACGATTTATTTGCTTCTTTTAGAACGGCTTCCTTTATATCATCTTTAAAAATGATTGGAATTGTAATACCTATGATAATCAATAAAAGAAGTGTTATTCCTGTCCACTTTAAAATCGATTTAACTTTACTTTTTTTTACTTTCTCTTCCATAATACAGTCAATGAATCTGTTTTTCAAGATAACGAAAATAAGGACTTTATAAAATGGTTAGTAAGAAATAATAGGAAAGTTATTGATTGTAAAATGTTGAAAGTGGATTTTGTTTAATTTTATAATCAATATACTACTACTTTGCAACTACATTTATCCATATCCGACTTCAATAAATGGACTCAATCTGAAATGAAAGGCAGCACGCCTGCAGGAATTATTCAACGAGTTGCATATGACACCCGTAAAATCACCGATGCCAACGAAACTATATTTTTTGCATTAGAAGGAAATCATCGTGACGGACATACTTATATTTTAGAAGCTTATAAAAAAGGAATACGATTATTTGTTGTTAATCAACAATTTGATGATGAATTCGATTACAAAGATGCTTGTTTTTTTCAGGTAGATTCTCCCCTTAAAGCTTTACAATTATTAGCAAAAAATCACCGAAAACAATTCCATTATCCTGTCATAGCTATTACTGGAAGCAATGGAAAAACAACTGTCAAAGAATGGTTGTATCATTTGGTTTCTGATAACATTAATGTCGTTCGTAGCCCTAAAAGTTTCAATTCTCAACTTGGGGTTGCCCTTTCCTTATTGGAAATGGGACATCAACATAAAATTGCTTTCATTGAAGCGGGTATTTCTGAACCCAATGAAATGGAAAAATTAGTTGAAATGATTCAACCTACCCATGGAATTTTCACCTCTTTTGGTAGTGCACATTCGGAAGGATTTATCAGTAAAGAAAGTCATTTGAACGAAAAATTACGTTTATTTTATTCTACAAAAAAAACGTGGTTTCACCAATCTATTCATTTGTCTAACAGTATTATTGAAAAAATTAATGGAGAAACAATTAATGACGAAGATTTTAGTTCTTATTTATCTATTTCTCCTTTTAAAGACACCGTAAGTAATCATAATTTATCCCTAGCAATCGCGGTTGCAAAATACCTTTCGATTCCAGAAGAAACAATCAAAGCTCGTATTGAAGATTTACCACGATTGGCACTTCGAATGGAAACCTTTGAAGGGATAAATAACACTACGATTATCAACGATGCCTATAATATGGACTTAGATGCATTGGTACATTCATTGGAATATCAACTAAGTATTTCGTCAGGAAAAAAACGCATCGCCATCTTAGCTACCGATGGATTACAAGTATACCAACAAGAAGAAATTACCCATATCATCAATCGGTTTCGTTTAAATGGTGTTTATTTTATTAGTGAAAATGAAATTCCACCAGTAAATGAAATCCGAGACTGTACTGTATTAATTAAAGGTACACGCGTATCTAATTTGCAACGCATTGCACGATTATTTACCTTAAAAAAACACAAAACACGATTAGAAATAAATCTGACTGGTGTTAAACACAATATAGAAATTTTCAGACAGATGCTTCCAGGAACATGTAAAATGTTGGCTATGGTAAAAGCCTCATCTTATGGTTCTGGAGCAGTAAAAATGGCTCACTATTTAGAAAAAATCGGTATTGATTATTTAGGCGTGGCGTATGCCGATGAAGGTGTAGAACTTCGTCGTAATGGAGTAACCTTACCTATTCTTGTAATGAATGCTGAAGAAGAAGGATTTGATGATATTATACAATATCAATTAGAACCTTCCGTATATTCATTTGAAATGTTAGATGCATTTATTCACGCATTGATTTTAAATGAGAAAGAACAATACCCTGTTCATTTAAAATTTGATACAGGCATGAGAAGGTTGGGTTTTGAAGAAACCGATATCAATAAAATTGTTTCTGTATTACAAGCACAACCCGAAATTCGTATCAAAAGCGTATACAGTCATTTGGCTGATGCAGATAACAGACAAGATTCATCCTATACCAAAGAACAAATTCAACGTTTTACCAATATTTGTAACGAATTAGAACCAAAAATTGATTACCCTTTTATCAAACACCTAGCAAATACCGAAGGCATTGGTAGTTATCCAAGTGCACACTTTGATATGGTGCGCATCGGTATCGGAATGTATGGATATGTTTCGAATCCATTAGTTGCAGATCAACTTAAACAGGTGATTTCTTGGAAAAGTGTCGTTACTCAAATTAAAAAATTAGGTGATGGAGAAAGTGTTGGTTACAATAGACAGTTTATTGCTAATCAAGAGACTACTATTGCAATCATCCCAGTTGGTTATGCCGATGGTTTTAGAAAACTTTTAGGAAATGCAATTGGAGCGGTATACATCAATGGGGAGAAATGTCCTGTTTTAGGCAATGTGTGTATGGATATGATTATGGTCGATGTTACAAAAATACAAACACGAGTAGGAGCTGATGTAGAAATAATTGGAAACCATCAATCGCTAACACAACTAGCATCATTAATGAAAACCATTCCTTACGAAGTATTGACATCTATATCACCGAGAGTACATCGGGTGTATGTGGAAGAATAAATGACTTTATCTTAACTTTTTTATTTTCTAACTTTGCACTTGATTTTTAAAACTATTTCGAAATGAAACAATTTTTATTTATACTTTTTTTAATTATATATTCTGAATTAAGCTCACAAATAATAGAGATAAAAAATTCTTTCGTTTTTGGAGGGGTAGATTCAGATAGTATTGTAAAAATAACAGCTGATAATCAAAATAATATTTATTCTGTTGGTCATTTTTATGGAGAAATAGATTTAAATCATGACTCGATAGAAAAGAATATTTATCAGTCAATTGGATTGAGTGATTTCTTCATACAAAAAACAAATACTAATGGGGAATTTGTTTGGGGAAAAAGATTTGGAGCTGATTCTATAGATAAAATTTCTAACATAATTTATTTTGATAATAAATTATTTATTACTGGTCAATTCAGTAAAACTATTAAACTTGATAATATTGAACTTAAATCAAACGGTAAATTAGATGCATTTATAGCAGCGTTAGATACATATGGAAATGTAATTTGGGCAAATTCTTATGGAGGGGTTTCTAATGATGTTTTCTCGACTTGTTTAATAAATAACTCTGGGATAATTATTTCAGGTCTATTTACCGGAAACATTATGAATCAAACAACTAATGGATCATTGATAATATCCAAGTTAAAATTAGATGGATCACAATTAATTTGGTCTAAATCACTTGGTGAAAATTTTAAAATTAACCCAAAAAGTTCTGTTTTTGATTCACAAGGTAATATAATCTTAACGGGTAGTTTTGTAGGTGAAAAAATTGATTTTAACCCTACTACTACAAAAGATTCCTTACTTTCTTCTGAGAAAAAACCGAACACTACATTTTACACACACGATGCTTTTATATTAAAACTTAATTTCAATGGCGATTTTATGTTTGTCAAAAAAATCGGAGGAAGTACCGGAGATGATATAATTTTAGACGTTTTTTCTAATAAAGATAAAATAGCAATAACAGGGCAAATATCAGGTAGTATAGTTTTTGGTGATGGCACAACTAGTAAAACAATCATTAGTAATGGAAAAGAAGATATTTTCGTTGCACTTTACACCGATCTCGGAGAATTAGTTTGGGTGAAAAACACAGGAGGACCTAAAACAGATTTTGGAAAATCAGTATACTTAGATTCTAATTCGAATGTTTATGTTACTGGAACTTTCTTTGATACTGACGGAAAAGGTGTCGATTTTGATCCATCAACCAAAGTATTTAAATTAAATAGTTCTACTTCTCAAAATGCATTTATTTGGGTACTTTCTTCAAATGGAGAATATTTATTTGCAAACTCAATTGGAGGATCTGGAGTAGATAATGGTTTAAATGTATATCAACAAAATAAAAACATTTTTATTTCGGGATTATTTGAAGGAAAGATTAATATTAATGATAAAACCTATAATTCTCAAGGTAAATCAGATATCTTTATTATAAAGTATACGTTTTTATGTAATTCAATAAATTTTAATTTAAATACAGGAGATAGTATAGTAATCTGTAGTAATGAAACGGCTAAACTAACCAGTAATTATCCAATAAATTCAATTTTTAATTGGTATAGAGATGGAATTTTAATTTCAAACAATTCTATCTTAGACAATATAAACATTGCAGGTATATATAATTTAAAAGTTAAATATAATTTTTGTGAACAAACTAGTAATCCTGTGAAAGTTAGAGTTAATGAGATTCCTAATGCATATATTTATTCTTATGGAAAAATTGATTTTTGTCAAGGAGACTCCTTATTATTAATAGCCAAAGGCGGAAATAATTATAACTGGAATAATCTATTTTATAATGACTCTATTTATATAAAAGAAGGCGGTAAATATACCGTTAAAGTAACAGATAATAAAAACTGTTCAAACACTGCATATATAGATATAAACAATGGAACAATTCCATTAAGCGAGGAAATATGTTTGGTTACTTGTGTAAATAATATGAATCAAATTATTTGGAAAAATTCAGATAATTTAAATAAAGTGAAATATAGAATATACAAACAGAGTAAGTTAAATAGCTCTTTTGAAAAAGTTCATGAACAACTTTCTACAGAATTATCACAATGGATTGATTCAAACTCATCAAACCAATTAGAACGATACAAAATTTCTGTTATTGACTATTGTGGAAATGAAAGTCAACTTAGCAATAATCATACAACAATCGTACTTAGTAGTAACTTAGGTGTAAATGGAACTGTAAATTTATCTTGGAATCCATATGAAGGTTTTGAATATGATAATTTTGAAATTTGGAGAAGCACAGATGGGAAATATTTCACAAAAATATCAAGTGTAGCAAATAACACGTATATATATATTGATAACAATCTTGTAACCAACACATACTATCAAATAAGAATTAACAAAAAAGAAGAGTGTACTCCAACTAAAAGAGGAATAAATTTTGTTGGTAGCAATATTATTTCAAAAGATGGAAAAAATCTAGATTTAAATTCTTTAAATATACATCATTTAAATTTTTATCCTAATCCAACGAATGGTATTGTAACAATAGAAAATTTAAATGATTTAATAGGAGAGTCCATTTATTTTTCAGACGTAACTGGAAGAAAAATTTTTCAAACTACCATTACAAAATCTACTGAAAATATTGATTTAAAAGATTTAAATAAAGGTGCATATTTTGTGACATCTAACCAGAAATTCTTAACTAAATTAATTATTGAATAAAAAATTAATCCCTGCTTTTATAAAAAACAGGGATTAAAAGAATATTTATGCAATAAAATGTTGTTATGTAATTCATAAACAAGGATCTTATTTATATTTTCTTATCTAACACATCTAATTCAAGGTGTGTTCCTTCCGTATGTAAAACATGTTCGGCACGTTCAATCTCCTCCAACGTTCCATTTACAATAACCAAAAAACGACCCTCCTTGATGTGTTGTTCATATTTCACAATATGATCCGAATGAAATCCAATTGTTGTCAAAATACTAAACAAACCTGATCCTACTACTCCTATCTCTGCACCAGCAATAGCACCTACCAAAGCACCTGCTCCGTATAGAAATCCCAACCCTGGTACAGCGAAAATTCCTAAACCAGTTAACAAACCCAATGTAGTGGTTGCCACCACGCCTAATCCTGTTGCTTTCACGCGCATATCATCCAACGATTTAACGTGAACGTGATCATCAACAATCTCCGCCTGACCGATTAACGATGTTTTCTCCATTGGAAACTCAGCATCTTTCAAACGCTCTAATGCTTTTATTGCTAATTCGTGATTTTCATATATTGCTACTTGTGATTTCATAATCTTTACATTTTAATTCCTTACGAAGGTAGGATAAGATTTAAAAGGAAAGAATGATAAAAGTCAGTTATTTGTTTATTATTTAGCTCCGCTGGATTTGTAATCTAGCGGTTCATGTCTCAATTGCTAACTAAATTGATTTATCGTTCAATACTTGACTAACATTTGACCGATTTTTTCAACTTCCAAAACACTTTCCATTTCCTGATAATTATTTGCAGATGAATACTTCCATTGATAACCTTTATCTACAAACCTTGCTTTTACTGGGAATTAAGGGAGGTGACAATTTTATCTGGTCATCCCCCCCCCTTTCCACCTTCACTTCCATGAGTTCAGTATAAACTTGGGGGAAACAAAAAAACCGCCACAAGGGCGGTTTGATCTATAACTAAAATATTAATTTGTTTAGTACCTTCTAACTGCCCTTACAGCTCCAGTAAATTTTACATCATAATCCTGTGTATCACCATTACTTAAACCAACCAATACGGCAATACCAGAACTATAAGAAGTACTAGTCCAATAATATATTGGATTGAAATTACCAATATTGTTAACTTGTAAGTTTCTATATGCCATTCTTAATTCTGAACTATTAGGTAAATACCAATCTGTTTTGGAGTTTAACACCAAATTATAGCATAATCGAGCAGCATTGTTTTGATCCGTGCAATTTGTGATAATATTATTTGTGTTTTCAAATCCTCCTCCTAAATTCCAATTAGAGTTATAAATATTTGAGCTCTCACATCCCCAAGCAATACCATTACTTTGGTCATTCGCAGCAATTTCTAAATATCTCCATCCATTTGTTACTTCTCCTTTATCATAAAAAACAAAACCTCCACCAGTGCCTTTATAACCTACAGATAGTGTTTTAAATGAAAATTCATTTCCAAAAACCATTAAATAGTCATTTGTTTTAGCAAAAGCTTTTACATAATATGTAGTATTTGGTTCTAAATCTGCAGTTACTGAAAAATCTCCTATTGTGTTACCAGGTGCTTGAATAGTAGTCCCTAAATTAGCATAAGAAATACCAGGCTTATCACTTATAAGGAATCCTTTCTCCGTAAATAAATATCCATTTGAATTAGCATTAGATCCAGTTAAATAAGCACCGTTAGAAAAAATTTTTGATGGTATCTGAGTTTGTATTACAGGTGCAGTAGCCGTTTTAAACGTTAGCACTGATCCATATACAGTATCTCTTGTATAAGGATAATAAGAATCATTTGTGTTAACTAATACAGCTTTCGCATAATAAGTAGTATTAGGTTCTAATTTCTTATACGCTTGAACTAATGAATCTGGAGAATTATACCAATTGTCAGCTAAAATAATTTCGGCACTATTAAATTCAGGATTTGATTTTTTAGAAACCAAAACATAAATGGTATTCGAAGAATTCTTCGGCTTGGAAAGAATTTTTGCTTTAAACTCTGCTGAAGCAAATGTTATTTTAGAAACAGAAACAGTCTGTACTTTTAAATCAGCAGTGTTAAACGATAATTCATTACCATAAGAAATACCCACAGAATTTTTAGCAAAAGCTCTTACATAATATTTAGTATTCATCTGAAGACCACTAACACTAACAATATTATAGTAATAGTCATAGATTACTTTATCAGTAATCGTAGGATTAGTGTGAGTTGCTACACAATATCCTTTTTCTGTAATATCATCCCCACCATCATCTACAACTGTAGAATATAAACTTGCCGTATGTAACTGTATATTATTTATCGAATCAGTAGAAATAGTTGGCAGTTTAATTTCTCCTGTTTTAAATGAAACTTGATTTCCATATAATGCAGTATTATTCGAGTTGCTTTTGACATAAGCACGAACATAATACAATGTATTTGATTTTAAACCAGTTGCTTGAGTTTGAAAAGTAGAACGATAATTATCAGCCCAAAAAGTCATATCATTTATAGTAGGATTGATTGAAGTACTTAAACAAAACCCTAAAGTATACATGCCAGTTAATGTACTATCACTTACTTTACCAGAAAGATTTGCTTTAATTCCTTTATTATTAATTACGTTATTCGTAGTCAAAGTAATATTTTTTGTAGTAAAAGTCACCTCATTACCATAAACATAGCTATTATTCAATCTGACATATGCTTTCATATAATACGTTGAGTTTGGTAATAAATCTGAAGCAGTAGCACTAAAGGCATTCCCACCATTCCAATTGATCACTGTATTATCCTTATTGGTAGGATTTGTTTTTAAACTATAACAAAAGCCTTTTTCATTAAAATTTATTCCATTTGGATTCTTAACTTCTCCGTAAAAAACAGCCTCAAACAAACTTATTTCTTTTACATCAGTTGTTGTAACTTCTAATGTTAAGGTATTAAATTTAATTGCATTACCATAGGATTCACCTGCACTATTAAGAGCATATGCACGCGCATAATATGTAGTATTTGGCACCAAATAATTAACAATTGATTGAATAGTGGAAGAACTATTTAAATTATTAAAAACAAATATGTCGTTTACAGTTGGAGTTGAAGTTGTTCCAATACATACACCCAACTTTTGAATTGAATCACCCCCATGGTTTATGACCTTACCAGTGACTAAAGCATTGACATACCCTACACTGTCAACACTTATAGTTTGAACATTTGGCTTTAAGACTTTCAAAGTAGAGAAGTTCAATTCATTTCCATATGAAATTCCCATAGAATTCTCAGCAAAAGCTCTCACATAATAGCTCGTACTATGATTTAAATACGTAATTTTTTTAGAGAAATTAGAAATTGTATCACAATAAAAAACTTGATCAGCATTCGTAAAATTTAAACCAGCTTTTGTTCCTAAAATAAATCCTATTTTGGGTTGCTGATTTCCTGAATTAGTTAATGATCCAACAAAAGTAGCTTCACGATAATTAATATTGTTTACAGAAATAGTTGAAACACTTGGTAATTTAACATCCATTGTATTGATTACCATTTCATTTCCATAAGCAGTACCTTTCGTATTTACAGCATAAGCTCTAATAAAATATTTTTGATTTGATTTTAACTCAAAAATTGAATCTGTTATAGTACCTACTGAGCTACCAAAACTATTTGAAAATGTCTTTCCAGCTGTTGTAGGATTAGGATTCTCACCTATACAAAAACCTCTCTTCAGTACTGTCTCACCACCATCATCAGAAACTGTATGAGTTACTTTTAAATATCTTCTCATTGTAGGTGCGCCAAGGACTATTTCTTCTACTTTATTTGTTGCAACCGTTGGAAGTTTACCTGCTGTAGAAAATCCAACCACACTTTCCGCTGTTTTTGCGTGAATTGCATATGGAACACTAATAAATTGATTTACAGTAGATAAAACATAATTCTCTCCCCCTTTAGGATCAATTTCATTCTTAATAAAATATTCACCTTTTGACCAATCTATAGCAGAAAAAATTCCTGACACTATTTTTCCAGTACCAATTTCCAAGGTAATTAACCCATTTTCATTGGAAAGAATATTGTGTGTTTCTTGATAAACAGCAACTCCTTGTGTTGAACCTTGTAGTATTGAAATTTTTACCCCTATTTTCTGATTTGAAATTAAAGCACTATTTTGGTCTCTAACAACAGCTTGATAACCAAATTTTTGTGGTGATTGAGCTAAAATTAGCGTGTTTATTAAAATGATAATAAATAAAAAATAAATTTTTTTCATAGTATAATTTTTAAACAAAAATAAGTACTTTTTCATAATAAATCAATTATATAATTTACTCCAAAACAATCTGTTTCGCTTGTATACTCACATTATTTGCATCTAGAATATGTAACACATACATTCCTTTTGCTCCTAACGTTTTTAATGGTATTTCAGTTTTCATTGAAGTAATAGGTGCATTATACACTTCTTTACCTAAAAGATCCATAATTCGGTATTTATATGCTTTTAACGCATCTAAATCCGACAATTCAAGCACTAATACATCCGATGTTGGATTTGGATAAACTAATAAACTCGTATATTGATTAGCTTTGATTCCAGTTGTTAGTTTAAATTTGATTTTTAGGATAGTATCATATTTTACACATGTATTTCCCACCGTATCCGCAACGATCATCGAGAATAAAGTAGAATCATTGCATCCGTTGCTGTTTTTGAAATTATACTGTATTTTATTTGTTCCAATTTTTGCTTTAGCTGGAACAAATTGGTTATTCTCAACACTTACACCTTTAAAAACACCTCCTTGTGGTTCTGCGATTAATGAAACAGGTTTACCCGTAATAAAGGCAGGATAGTTAAAACTAGAAGAAATAGCCGTTTCTTTCGGACATCCTTCATATAATTGTTTTATTTCTTGCTCGGTAAGTGCGCGGTTGTAGATGGCGATGTCGTCGAGGTAACCATTGTAAAATGAAACATATTCCGTTGATTTTGTTGGCGGATTATAACTTTCAATTGCACCAATTAAATTAATAAATAAATCATCTTTAGAAATTGATTGATTAATTCCGTAATATTTATAATTTAAATCATTTGAGATAGTTGTATCCAAATAAGCAACAAAATTAATTTTACTATCAATATAAAATGATAATTTATTTTTATTCTTTATTATAGTGATATTTTTCCAGTTTGCTTTACTGCTAATGTTATTATGTTTTGATTGCTCAGCTAATGCAAAACTTAAAATCGAACTATCTTCATAGGGTCTATTTTTTGGTAATAATTGCATAATATTATATGACTCAAATTTTGTAGATGATTCTAAATTATAGTCTTTATGTCTTATTGCTCCACTGAGAATAGTGTTTCCTGATTCAAAATTGGAATTAATCCAAAGTGAAATTGAATATTCCTTTCTTTTATCTGAATAAAACATTATTGGATCTATTAAAGTAATTTTTGAATTTATTCCATTCATTAAAATAGCACTATTAGCTTTGTTATTTCTATCTGAAACAAATTCAATGTTATTATACTGATTTTTAATTTTATTACCACTTTCATCATCACAAGAATTATTGAATGGCATCCAAAATACAAGACCATTTGTTGGTATGTTTGTATATGTTTTTTGTGCTATCACATTCGATGCAAATACAATAGCTAAAATTAAAAACGAGTAAAATTTTATCATTTGCTTATTTTGATTTTAAACAAATATATAAATTTCTTTTACAGAGAGTTTTTTAAAAATGAGTTCGATTTATAGTTAGAAAATGGTGTCATACCCCTTTCCACCTTCACTTCACCAAGTTCATTGCAAACTTAGGGGAAACAAAAAAACCGCCACTAGGGCGGTTTCAGTATTCATCTAAAATTGAATAGATATCTTATTGCATCACTACTTTTTGAGTAGTAATTGTTTCGTTATTTTCTCCCAATAGTTGGAAAATGTATTCTCCTTTGCTACCGATTGATTTCAATGAAACTTCATGTGTATTATTTGTAATGGCTTGTGTATTCACGATGCGACCTTCAAAATCAACAATACGCAACGTTTTTCCTTGAGCATTTGTTACCGTAACCACATCTTTTGTTGGGTTAGGATACACATTCATTGTCGTTGTCATTGCTTCGTTGATGGATGCTACTGCTGCACTGTTGTATGTCAATGCTTTCTCTTGTGTGTTTGCTACGATATCGATTGTTCCAGCAATATCCGTTGAAGCTACTATAGGAATGATCAAAAACGGTTCATTTACTGTAAATGGTGTAGATGAAGCTAAACCAACATTGTATGTAGTAGCGTTGATGTTTGTCGCAACCATGGCATTTTTGTCTTTAATTTCTGGTTGACCAAATGCATTGAAATTCTCTTTGAAATACCCATTGAAAGCATATAAGGTACCTGTTGTACTAAACACCAATTGGTTTCCTTCACGTTTTACAGTTACATCTGCTGTTGGTGCTTC
>CANHVK010000018.1 GCA_947464135.1 Flavobacteriia bacterium
AGGATTATGGACAGTAACAAGCGGTTCAGCAACCATCACAACACCATCGTCATACAATTCTGGAGTAACAGGTGTGAGTGCAGGATCAAGCGCGACATTAACATGGACGATAAGCAATGGAACATGTTCCGCTTCTACATCAACTGTTACCTTGACGAATTATGCAACACCAACCACATCGAATGCTGGTTCAGCGATCAATCAATGTAATACAAGTTCGTTTACTCTTGCGGGTAATAACCCAACTACAGGCACAGGATTATGGACAGTAACAAGTGGTTCAGCAACTATTACAACACCATCTTCGTACAATTCTGGAGTGACAGGAGTGAGTGCAGGAACAAACGCGACTTTAACATGGACAATAAGCAATGGAACATGTTCAGCTTCTACATCAACTGTTACATTGACAAATTATGCAACACCAACCACGTCGAATGCTGGTTCAGCGATTGAACAATGTAATACAAGTTCGTTTACGCTTGCAGGAAATAACCCAACTACCGGCACAGGATTATGGACAGTAACAAGTGGTACAGCAACCATTACAACACCATCTTCATACAATTCTGGAGTAACAGGTGTGAGTGCAGGATCAAGTGCAACATTAACATGGACGATTAGCAATGGAACATGTTCAGCTTCTACATCAACTGTTACCTTGACGAATTATGCAACTCCAACAACATCGAATGCTGGTTCAGCGATCAATCAATGTAATACAAGTTCGTTTACTCTTGCAGGAAATAACCCAACTACAGGCACAGGATTATGGACAGTAACAAGTGGTACAACAACCATCACAACGCCATCTTCGTACAATTCTGAAGTGACAGGAGTGAGTGCAGGAACAAGCGCGACTTTAACATGGACGATAAGCAATGGGACATGTTCTGCTTCTACATCAACTGTTACATTGACGAATAATCCTTTACCAACCCTAACCACTTCTGGAACAATTACTTCTGTTACTGAAAATGCGAGTGCACAAACATCATCTTTAACTTATACTGCTTCAACTAATAGTCCTACGAGTTATAGTATTGATTGGGCATCTGGTATTACCGATCAAACTTCCACAGCTCATACTTTTCAAGCAGGTGGTAGTTCTATTTCGGATATCGCAATAACAGCAGGAGTTGTAGCAGGTACTTACTCAGGAACAATTACTTTTACTACCGCAGCAGGGTGTTCAGGAACCCAAGCGGTATCAGTTGTAATAAGCTCTGGAGTAACTACTTTTTACTTCAAAGGTTCAGGTAACATGAATGATAAAACCAGTTGGTCTTCAGATTCAAATGGATCATCAGGGACAGAGCCAACTACAATGAGTACAAATGGTTATACTTTTAACGTTTATCATTTAGGAGGGAATGCTACTCCAAGTTTGAATGGAACATGGACACTAGGTACAGGAAGTAAAATTGTTGTAGGTAATGGAACCAATGCGGTAAACTTTACAGTTCCGTATACAATTACGGGAGGTCAGATTGACGTATCTAACAATGCTACTTTAACAATTAGTAGTACAACGAATCCAACCTTGGGTACTTTAAATAGTGGTTCTTCTATTGTTTATGCGGGTTCTTCTGCACAAAATCTACCAACAGGTGCATCTATACCTAGATTAACAATCAATAACACTAATGGGGTAACTGTTTCAGGGAATTCAACTATTTCTAATACATTAACATTAAGTTTAGGTAAGTTGATTGTTCCTTCTAATACTACATTATCATTGGGTACAGCTTCATCTGATATTTCATTAAGTACAGGTGATGCAACGAGTTATATAGCTTGTACCGATACCACTTCAAAAATTTTACGTTATGTAAACAATAATGCAACACTTTACACTTTTCCTATGGGTGATGCAAGTAGTTATACTCCAATGACTTTAAACTTTATAAGTGGTGCCAATGGTGGCTCAAAATACATCACAACATCTGTAAAAAATACAGTTGCACCAGGGTTTGTTTCTGCAAATTTCAGTAACTACATCAAACGTTATTGGTTACTATATGGATCTGGATTTACAAATGGTAATTATAAATACAACATTACCTATAAATATGTAGATTCAGATTTAGAAAAACCAGCAGAAGAAAATACGCTTATACCTGTAAAACGAAGTGGTAGTACTTGGTATAAGCCACGTCAAGCAACAAGAATTACGAATGGAACTGTTCAAGGTTCAGGAAGTGTAACAATTGCATCAAATGTGTGTGCTTGGGATAGTTTAACTACCTTCAGTTTTGATATGGCGGCTGGAGACGAAGCAGCAGCATTACCTATACACCTACTCTACTTCACTGCCAAACCACAAACAAGTAGAGTTCGTTTAGATTGGGCAACAGCTAGTGAAACAAACAACGACTACTTTACGGTGGAGCGCTCATCTGATGGAGAGCAATTCAACGAATTGTTTAAAAAACCTGGAGCAGGTATCAGTACAACTAATTTGTATTACTTTGGATATGACAACAAACCATTACCAGGTATCTCTTACTACCGTTTAAAACAAACCGACTACGATGGCAAATTTGCTTATTCTGATGTAGAATCGGTTTCGTTATATGGTTCAGATAGAGAAAACACTATGGAGTTGAAAATATATCCTAATCCTGCTGAAAATGGTAAATTCCACCTTAGCTTTGATGCGAAACAATCTGAAAAATATAGTATATCAATCTATGATGCAGTAGGTAAATTAATTTATCACCAAGATTACCAAGCAGAAAAAGGAATCAATGATTATACCATTGAACTTCCAGATCTTGCCTCTGGTATATATCAACTTGAAGTTAAAAATGACAATGTAGGAGTGATAACGAAAAGTATAGAGTTTTAAGGTTTCTTTTTAACGCAGATGGCGCAGAGGAAATTAATAAGACGAAAGACTGAAAGAGATCAGACAAAAGACTTTATTTTAGATTATCCCTCCTCGAGGAGGGACTAAGGGATGTGACCTCTGCGGTTTCTTTGCGAACTCTGTGGTTACAATTTTAACACGGAGGACGCAGAGAAATTAGGAATTATAGATGATCATTTAAAGTGCTCAGAGGACTTAGTGGTTTTAGAAAATTTAAACCATCTTTCCTTTAAGCCAATAAAGATTCGGCTGGAATTCCAAATTCTTTATGTAACTTCTTAATCATAGCTAATGTTAATTCTCTTTTTCTATTGAGAATTTCTGACACTCTACCACTTGTACCAAAGTATTTAGTCATATCTATTCTCTTAACTTCCATTTGTTCCATTCTAAATTTAATCGCTTCGATTGGATCAGGAGATTCAATTTTATAATGCTGTTGTTCGTATAATTCAACTAGTGCAATCAATAGTTCAACTTCATCGAATTCTTTACTTTCAGGTGTCACATCAAAAAGTTCGTCAATACGATTTAGCACTTTATTATATTCCTCTTCGGTTTTAATCAATTTAACTTCCATAATTCTTTATTTAAATAATTGTAACATCAATCTTGTCGTATTCACTATGTGTTCCAACGAACCGTATAAAAATCCACCCTGTTAAGTAGTTCACTTTTACAACTAACCGATATTTATTCCCACAAATATTAAAAACAACCCTATTATTACCAACAATACTAGCATTCTTGTAATGAGATTTTATATCGTTTGGATTTTTCCAGTTAGCAATTTTTACCTCTTGATACCACGCTTTTAATTGCTGTTCAGAATCTTCCCTTCCAGACTTTTCCCAATGTTCTTTTAACGTTCTTAATGAAACAATATTTTTCATACTTAATACAAATCTACAACTCTTTTAAAAAAAATCCCAAGATGGGAGCATTTCTTTTTTTGACACGGAGGAAATTTAAAAAGACACAAGACTAGGAGACGTAAGACATCGGATGTACTTACATACACTTTGTGGTTTCTTTGGGCTCTCTGTGGTGATTTTTTTTTGACACAGAGAAATTAGGAATTATAGATGATGAGTTAAAGTGCTCAGAATACTCTGTGGTTCCTTGGTGCACTCTGTGGTTGAAAAAAAGATACAAGACTAGGAGAAGTTAGACATAAGACCTACTTACATACTCCTTGTGAACTCTGTAGTTGTTTATTTTTGACGCAGAGTACACGGAGAAGTCAGTAGTTATGGATGATGAAAAAGTGCTCAGAGTACTTTGTAGTGGAAATCACAAAAGGTTATGTGCTTTCAAGATTTCTGCAAGCTTTAGATCTGTCTTAGCTAAATCGCGGAGTGCAACTAATATTTTTCCGTTATTCTTCTCCTTTTTCAACTTAATAATCTCAGCTTCAATTTCAATCACTTTTGTTTCAAATGGTTTTATCATTGTTCGTCTATCCCACAGAGCAAAAGCAATTGTTGCTGCAAACATTGTTCCGAATAAAGCAATGATGTAACCGATATAAGTAAAGTTTTCTTCGAAACGTTTATCTACTTGCTCGAAACGTTTATCTACTTGCTCGAAGCGTTTATCTACTTGTTCGAAACGTTCAATCATACGTTTTTCAAATTCTTCCAATTTAGTTTCCGTACGAATCATTCTAGCGCGATCTTCATTATTAAAATCCTGTGCATAATAACTGAATTGAATACTCGCTATAAATATAAAAATTGCAATGATTTTTCTGATTATCTGACTTTTTTTCATAAACAATGGAAAAGTAATTTCAAAAGTTAATCTAAATTAACTAAAAAGTTTTAAAAATACAATTCTTTTGTCAAAGATGGTGAATAGGAAATTTGATAAGACACAAGACGGTAAGACAAAAGATCGCTTCGCTTAAAGATGAAATAATTTTTTGTAGAAATATTCTATGTGACTTCTTTGTGAACCTTTAGATTTAAACTTTTCTGGCCAAAACAAAGGAGATGAATTAAAATTTGTTTCATAAGTAAAATCTTCATTCATCAAAAAAGCGTTCTCAATAGATTTTTCTAAGAAAGTTCTCGACATAATATGAGCCATGACATCCCTTATATCTTAGTCAAGTAACGAATGATAATTTTGAAGATATACTTTGTCATAATCAAACGATGGTGTCTTTCTTGATACAATAGCACGAGAATAAGAAGATTTACCAGAACCATTACAACATCAAATAAATGTTAAGGTATGCAATTTCATTATTGATTGAATTGTGGAGAAATCTTAGGGATTAAATTCAGTTTACCTTCTTTTAAATGAGTTTAATACACATCAATTTGCTTTCTAACCTTAGGCATTTCTTTCTGAAAACGAATCTTTAAAATATCAGAAAATTTTCTAATATTTTTAATTTTAGTCATATAACAAATTTAGAATTATTTTTTTTGAATTAAATATCTTACCTAGTAAAAGTAAGTGATCTCTGTGGTTGAAAAAAAGACACAAGACTAGGAGACGTTAGACATCAGCCCTACGTACATACTCATTGTGATCTCTATGGTTGATTTTTAACACAGAGAACACGAAGTAAGTAGATTTATTGATGATGAATTAAAGTGCTAAGAGTACTCTGTGGTTTCTTGGTGCACTCTGTGGTTGAAAAAAGAAACAAGACTAGGAGACGTTAGACATCCCCCCCCTACTCTTAGTGATCTATTTTTTGGAAAACAATCATATCTCATAATCCGTAAATCATAAATATTAACGTTCTATCATTATGGAAGTATTGGATACTTGATTGTCTTCATGTGTTACAAAAAGAAAGTATTTTCCTGGTAAAACATGCGTATAATCTAACGTAGAAACTCCTTCATATAACTGATTATCTTCAATCACTCTTCCTGACATATCCATTAAAACAACACGAGAAATATTACTTTCAGCGGCGATGTTTATTAAACCAGAAGTTGGATTCGGATAAATTGACATTTCAGCATTACGAGCAACTACTAATCTAGATGGTTCAACAACTTTAATATACTTAACTAAAAAAGAACTTTTTCCAGAACAAGCACCTGATCCATTTAAGAAGTATTTTAAACCAGAACCAGGACTTAAAGCCACACCTGTAACCACACCTGTAGAAGTAGTTTTAATACGTGTATCTAAAACACTCCAAACTCCTCCAGATACATTAGATTTATATGTAGATTGTTGGTTGATATTCAAAGAATCTAGCCCAGTAATCGTAATAGCAGGTAATGCAGTTACACTAATTGATTTGGTTACCGAGTTAGCACAATTTTTAGCTGTAACGGTATATTTTGCTACGGCAGTACTATTCACTGTATTGTTTGAAGATATTACACCAGATTGAGAAATCGAAAAAATAGGACTATTCGTAATAGACCAAACACCTCCTAAAACACTTGGAGTTAATTTTGTAGTCGTTGTAGCACAAAAAGACGTTGTTCCTGATAATGTACCAACTGATGGTAAAGCTTTAACAATGATTGGTTTTGTAACTGAATTAGAACATCCATTTACAGAAACAGTATATTTCAACCCAGAAGTACCTACCGTTTTCCCTGTAACTGTTCCTGTACTTGTTGTAGCGAGCATTGAATTTATTACTGACCAAGTACCTTTTAATATAGATGAAGTATAAATACTACTTGAATTCATACAAAGAGAATCAGGTCCTTGAATAGTCGGCATTGGCAACCCTTTTACTTTAATTGATTTTGTCGCTTTTCCAATACATCCGTTGGTACCCTTTTTAGAATATTCCAACGTTGATATCCCTTGAGACAAGCCTTTTAACAATCCGGTAGTAGACACTGAGCTAAACTTATCGACAACACTCCAAATCCCACCTGTTAATGTATTAGAATATTGTGCACTAGCATTAACACAAAGAGAATCTATTCCTTTTATAATCGGTACAATCGGAGTCGCTTTTACATTAATCCACTTATTGATTGTATCATGAAAACAGACATTACCATAATTATAGGTAAGCATTGCTTTTCCAGCTGCTACACCAACTACCGTTCCATCATTGAATACATTAATATTTGTATGGTAAGAAGACCAATTACCACCCACAGATAAATCTACACTGTATTTTTTTGATTCTAACTGACACAAAGTTGAGTCACCATAAATCATAGTAGGTCTTTGAGGGTAATCTATAACTTTAACATTTTTACTGTAAGTTGTAGATGTACAAGATGAGCCTGAAGGTAAAATATAAGTCAAAACAACATTCCCTTCTTTTTTGGAAAATAATACGCCACTTGAATTAATTTCAGCAATTGTTGCATCTGAAGATACCCAAGTTCCTCCCGGATAAGAAGTTTGAAAAGTAGCATAAGATCCTATACAAACCTCATCATTTCCAACAATTCCATCTAAACATGTAGGAGGTTTAATCCCCATAATTGCACCTTGAGATGTCGTATAACTATAGTTTGTTGCAGGTGTTAAATTATTTATGGCAAAATATCCATCGGCATATCCTCCCCAACCCCAATTGAAATGAATAAAATTATTAGCATCATACCCATCGGCCATAAAACAATGTCCAGAAGAATAATCACTTTTATAACCTACATAAATAACTACCCTTGACTGATCAAACTCAGCTTTTAACTTATTAATCCAATCAGCATCCGTAAAATCATCCTTCCTCAATGAAGTCATAGTATTAGAATAACCGAAATTATTAATCAAAGCATATTCTGCTGTTGGAGAAGTTCTACCAAATACCCAAGCTCCACTTCCAGATGAACTATATTGCATGTTTACAGCATAACCACAATCCCTCATTAACTGAGCAATAGCAGATTTAGAACTAGCCGCACTAGTACTAGAAACACTGGAAGTCATATCGTTCCATCTATATGTAGATTTACTAAAATCTGCTTTAAGAGTACCAAAATTGGTAAGAGTATACGTATTACTTCCTGTGCCTTTCGCAGGATAATTCCAATATTTCATCGTTTGAGCCATTGCCGTAGCAACACACCCTGTAACTGAAAGCGTATTAGTTGTAGGATCCTTAGGACATGAATCATTATAAATAGGACTTTGATTCCATGTAGTTTTTAATAAAGGAGCTACTTGAATGCCTCTTTTTATCGATGTTGTAGTATTAAGATTTAAACGTTCCCATTCAGGGTGAACAGGCTTAGTTTGATCATTCATTATTCGAATGATTTCTTCATCATATCTTTTCAACCAACCCAATACATTTGAAGGAGCTTTAGAAATATCAAAACTTCTCTCAAATGAATATCCTAAAATAGGATTTACTTTATCATCTGCTGAAACAATTATAAAACCTTTATTATCTGAAAAATTGAAAATATAATAACTATTCTTATTAAACGACCTTCTATTAGAAACAAAATTAGATTTATGGCTAGATGTATGATGTAAATCTAAAGAAACAGCACCACGTTTAGCAGAAGGTTGATTTCGTTGGATAAATTTAATTGCTATTGAACTCGCAAAATCTGAATCAATTTGTTTTGAAAAACCTGTTATTGTAAAAGAAACAAAAAGAAAAAATGCAAACAAAGAAGACAACTTCATAGTTAAAAGTTTAAATTTTGCGCTATATTACTACTTTTCATCCTAATAAAAAATGATTAATTCAATTAGAACCAACTTTTTATTAACAAACTAACACATCATAAAGAAAGAAATAATTTGCATTAGTATGGAATTCATAAATCACAATTAATCATTCATAATTCAAAAGCTCCCATGCACTTCTATATCCACCTAATTGATCTACATATTCCAAAAACTGCTTGTAAAACTCATCTATACTCAATGTTGCACTATCTCCTAAAACAAACAATTGTTTTTTTGCTCGAGTAAGTGCAACATTCATTCTTCTATAATCTTTTAAAAATCCAATTTCTGAAGTATCATTCGAACGAACCAACGACAATATAATCACTTCTGCTTCTTGTCCCTGAAAACTATCAATCGTTGATACTTTAATGTTTTGTCCTAGAGATTCTTTCAACATTTTTACCTGAGCTGAATAAGGTGAAATAACTACAATGTCATTTAAATCAGTTTGTTGCTGAATAATCGATTGTACTAATTGTACTTCCCCTGGATTCATCAAACTCCCACCATCTTCACCTGCTTCTTCTTCAAAACCTGTTCCAGCAGTGTCATAAAAACAAATAGAATCAAAAGCAGATGACTTAAACGACTGAACCTTATTTTGATAAAAATAGTGATTCGAAAATGCAATAATTTCAGGGGGCATACGGTATTGTACATCAAGTAAAAAAACCGACTTGCATAATGGATAAATCCTCTCCAATATTGATATCCCCAGACCTTCTTTTTCAGCTTCTTTTGACATAACTGTTGGCGGTAATTGAAAAGGATCTCCAGCCAGAATTACCCGTTCGGCTAAAGGAAAAATCGTCCAAGCTAAAGGCTCGATTAATTGACCTGCTTCATCAATGATTAAAACATCATATAAAGTATTTTTATCGTGAAAATCATAAAGACCTACTGGCGTACCTACAATAACAGAAATATTAGCGAGTAATTTTTCTTCCTCATATTTCTGAATATCTCTAATCTGCTTTCGATAACTTTTTACCTCATTCAATAATAAATTACGTTGTTCTCTCTCCGCCTTACCAAAATTCCGTTTGTATTGATTAGCCATTTTTCGCAATTCTTCTGAACGAATTTTCAGTTTTTTAATCTCTTTAGCAACCTGTGAATGAATCATTCTTCCTTCCATCGATTTTAAATAAACTTCTTCGTCCATTTTCACTGTATTTCCTACTCGTAATAAATCAACACCTACCCGAATTAATTGCAACGAAATATGATCAACAGCTGTATTTGTTGGTGCAGTAATCGCAATCTTCTTCCCTAGTTTTACTAATTGTACGATCCCTTCCACCAATGTGGTAGTTTTACCTGTCCCTGGAGGACCATGTAAAACAGTAACATCTTGCTCTTCCAACATGGCTTGAACTGCATATTGCTGACTATCGTTCAACCTATTGTTTAAGAAATGTAAGTTGCTTGTAAATGTTCTGTTTTCACCAATTTTTATATTATCGTAAATAACATTCAAAAGATTGATGCACTTTTTGTTTTTTTCAAGCTCTGTTAATCCCTCTAACATGATATTTTTAGTTTTATCATCTGGAGCTAATTTCAACCCTACCCCTTTTTCTTCCAGCCAATCCGGAAAATCTGAAGTAAACAAACGAAACTCACCTTGATTCCCATTCACAAAAAGTAACACCCCTTTGATGGCTTCTTCTCCTTCAATGAAACATTCGATAGAAACACCACTTTTAAATAAAGTCGTTTCCTGATTAAATAAAAGTTTAAATTCTATTTCCGGGTAATCTGCAAAACCAAATCGTTTTCTAGTAATCTGTATCGGGTGTAATACTAATCCTTGATTTTTTAATGACTTAATATCATTAGCATCTGAAGATTTAAATCGTCGCTTTTGTTCTTCAAATTCAAGATTAATTAAGTGCTTCAGTGTTTGTATATTTACATTATTCATTGAAAATTAAAAATTTAGACTTTAAGTAAGTTTTTTGAAAAAAATTTTTTAAACATAATTAAATTGATCTTACACCAACCCGATTATCTTAATAAAATTTCATTTTTGAAAAATAATTAGGATAATCATACTAAAAATAAGTATTTTAGGATTCGTTATAATTTATGAAATGATGAACTTCAAAAGAATTTTCAATATATTATTTTTTTTTATTTCATTAATTTCATATGCTCAAAAATTTCCTTCTGCTAAAGAATTAAGTACAGGACAGGGTAGCGTAGGGAGTTTAGATCCTGTATGGATGGTTTCAGAATTAATTCCACTAACAATAATCCCGACAAATCCAGATATCTATACCTACAATAAAGCTTTTATAAATTCGAATTGTGCACCTAATTCTTGGGTAAATCCTACTAGTTTACCTGCTCCAATTAATAACGGGAATTGGATAATAGCAAATGGAGAAAATTGTACAACTAATGGTACACCAGGAGGCTACAGATTTTTTAGACTTAAATTAAATCTTCCTTCCTTGTGCGATGGAAAAAATATAACGAATAACTATGTATTATACTTCACAGGTTATGTTGATGATAAGATTGAAAATGTATATGTAAATGGAATTCCTAAAAATATTAATGGAGGCAGTTATTCGAATATTGGAAAAATTAATTTCGAGTTAAAAGATTCTTGGAAAGTTGGAGATAATTTCATTGATGTGTTGGTTAAAAATAATCCTCCTAGTTCAGCAAGTGGTCCAAACCCGTATGGCTTGCTACTTGTTGCCGATGCAGTTAAATCTGCAACATCAGATCTAGACCAAGATGGCATACCAGATTTAAACGACCCTTGTCCATGTCAAAAATGGAGTGAAAATGATGATTGTACGCCTAAATGTAATCCAACCGGTATTACTGTTACCACACACCCGATTAACCAAACAACCTGCGCAGGAAATAATGTAGTTTTTACGGTAAACTCAAATAGCTCAAAATACCAATGGAAAGAAAGTAGAGACAATGGAGTAACATTTGTTTCAATTAATGATGGTGGAGTTTATTCAGGTACACAAACATCTACTTTGACCATTAATAGTATTACCAATAACTATAATGGATATAAATACAAATGTATTTTATTAAATAGTAATTATACTTGTAAAGACAGTACCAATATCGCTTCTATTACAATAACTCCTTTAAATACTACAACTAAAGAGACGTTTGAAGTTTGTGAAGGAAAATCGGTTGATATATTTGCAACTAATACATTTTCAACCACTAGCAACTATGTTTGGACGGTTCCTAACAACATAACAAATCCAGGCAATGTACATATGATTTCTACAAATACCCCTGGTATATATACTGTTAATGTATTTACACCAATAAATTCAAATCTTATATGCAATGGCGATTTTGAACAACCTATAATATCTAGTTCAGTAGATTATATTTCTAGCTTTCCATGTTGGAAAAATACAGCTGACACTAAAATAGAGGTTTGGAAATCAGGATTTAATAATGTTCCTTCTCAAAGTGGAAATCAATTCATAGAAATAAATGCAAATCAAGCAGGCACATTATATTCAGACCTCACCAACTTAACACAAGGAGCTTCAATAGATATAAGTTTCGCTCACAGAGGTAGATCAGGTACAGATGTTATGAAAGTATTGATAGGCCCACCTTTACCTGCATTAGAATCAACATGTACTGTTTTAGGAACCTATAGTACTGGAAATACCGCTTGGAAAACTTATTCAACTTCATATATTGTTCCTACAAATGGAAATTATTCTCTTCGATTTATTTCAGTCAGTTCTAGTGGAGGTGCATCCTATGGTAATTTCATAGATAATGTAATTGTTAAATATACAGCAAGTCTTTGTGCTAACATTTCAAAAGAATTTACTGTCAAAACAATCCCACTTCCTACTGCTACAATTTCAGGCGAAGCTAGTGTTTGTAAGGATGGTACATCTCCAACACTTACTTTTACAGGTAGTAACGGTACTAGCCCCTATATCTTTACTTACTCAATTAATAATGGTGCTAATCAAACAGTAACTAGTATTGGGAATATAGCCGAGCTAACTATCCCAACCGGTTCAACCGGAACATTTGATTATAAATTAATTTCCGTAAAAGAAGGTTCAACCCAAACTTGTACGCAAAATCAAACCAGCACCAAAAGTTTTAAAATTGTTCCAAAATCTGTTGGCGGAACCCTAAGTAATAATCAAACGATTTGTTCAGGAAATATTCCAAGTATACTAACACTTACCGGAAATGTAGGAGCTATTACTAAATGGCAATCCAGTGAGTCTCCATATACTTCTTGGACGGATATTAATAATACAACTTCAACTTTCACACCAACTGCTTTATCTAAAACTACCAAATACAGAGTGGAAGTTAAAAATGATATTTGTTCAGCAGTATATTCAAATGAAATCAGTATAAATGTTGATGAAGTATCAGTAGGTGGTACCATTTCTTCAGATCAAACAATTTGTGAAACAACAACAGCTTCTTTAGTCACACTCTCTGGACAAACTGGACAAATAAAAAAATGGCAATTTAGTGTCTCGCCCTATACATCATGGTTGGATATTTCAAATTCTACTAGTTCGTATACTCCGCCAAAATCAACTAGTAATACAAAATATAGAGCTGTAATTCAAAATGGTGTTTGTCCTGAAGTGTATGCTCAACCAGCAACAATAACAATTAAAACATCCGAAAAATTAAATGTGAGTTGTGGTTCTAGCTCTACAAATGCGGTTGAATTTACTTGGACAGATGTCAGCGATGAAACGAGTTATGATTACTCCTATTCAATCGCAGGTGCTACGGCTAGTACAGGAAATGTAGTAAGTAATTCAACGGCTGTAATAATTCCAGTAACAGCTGATGGACAAAATGTAGAAATTACATTAATACCTACAGGTGCTAGTTGTTCACAAAAAGAAATTAAAAATTGCATTTCCAAAACTTGTCCAAATCCAATTACAACTCCTATTTCAGATATTACTGTTTGTTCAGGTGACATTATAAATATTCCTAGTTTTAGTAGTCCAGACGCCCCAACATCCTACAAATGGAAAGTCAATTACCCTTCGTTTTCAATTGGAAATAACGGAACATCAAATATACCTTCATTTAATGCGCCAACTACAAATACAAAAATCACCGCTACTTTTTCAGTAAATGCTTTAAATACAACCTGTACTGGTCCTACCATGGAATTTAAAGTTATAATAAATCCATTACCAACTTTAAACATTACCAATGATGGTCCAATATGCGTCGGAACTAGACCTATTCAATTAAACGAAAATAGTGGAAATGGAATGTCTTGGTCTTGGAGTACAGATGGAAGTGGAAGTTTTTCTTCAACCACAATTCAAAACCCTACTGTAAATAATCCTGCTAATGGTGAGACTATAACTGTTTCAGCAAAAGATGCAAACAATTGTTCAAACACCACAACTACTACACTAATTGTAAATCCCCTACCAATAATCAATGCTGGAACAGATCAAACAATATGTAGTGGAAATCCTATCGTTCTTTCAGGTAGTGGAGGAATAAATTACAACTGGGATAATTCTGTTGTAAATGGCGTTTCATTCAGTCCAACAGACACCAAAACATATACCTTAATAGGAACTGACAACAATGGTTGTAAAAATACAGATCAAGTAAAAATCGAAGTAAATAAAACTCCAAGAATTAATAATGTAAATCTTAGTAAATGTTCTGGTAATCCATTCACTGTTTCCCCTATTGATAATACAAATGGTCAAATTGTTCCTCCTTTAACAAAATACCTTTGGACAGTTTCTAATCCGATAAATGTATTAGGTTCTGTAAATCAAACTATCGCACAAAATGATATATCTGCAACATTGACAAACAATAGTTCTTCTTCTGAAACAGTTACTTATACAGTTACAGCGGAAAATGGGAAATGTAAATCTGATTTTAAAATAAATGCAACGATATTCCCACTACCTGAATTCACTCCTTCTGCAAGAAGCAAGTGTATTAATGAACCTTTGTACATTAAAGCAAATCTTTTATCTGTTTTCTCTCTAAACTGGACAGGACCTAATGGCTTTTCTCAAACTCAATCAAATGACAACGAAATATTAGTAACTAATGCAGCAACAAATACACATCAAGGAATTTACAGAGTAGTCGGGAAAGATTTAAATGGATGCGAAAATACCAAAACAATGAATGTCAGTATTTTTCAATTACCTATAATCAATGCTGGAACTGATATTAAAGTGTGTGTGAATGAAGCGGTAACACTAAAAGCTTCAGGTGGAATAGATTACACATGGGATAATTCAGTAATTAATGGTATTTCATTCTTACTCAACTCAAATAAAACTTTTAATGTTATCGGAAAAGATGCGAATGGTTGTAGTAATTCAGATCAGGTACAAGTAGAAGTAAACCCACTCCCTGATTTTAAAATTAGTGTAAATGAACCCTGCGAAAATCAAGACTTACAATTTAATATTGATCTAACCAATAACCCATCTACAGCTGGTATATCATCTTCTGATTGGTCTGGGCCAAATGGATTTACATCAACTTCGTTAAACGCTAAAATTAGTCAAGTTACAACAGCAGCGTCTGGTTTATATTCAATTACATTTAAAGATAATAATTCGTGTACAAGTTCTAAATCTATTAATGCAGTTATTAATCCTTTAGATATCATTCAATTCAATGATATAGATGTTAAATGTGTTAACGATGCACCTTTCTTATTGCCTGTTCCAAATATTATAGGAGGTACTTGGTCATCAGATATTACATCATGTATTCAAAATCCAAATACAGGACTTTTTGATCCTACGAAATCAAAAATAGATCAAGAAGTGAAGGTAACAGTGACTTACAGCACAACAACTATTTTACCAGCCAGAAAATGCCCTTCTACTTTATCCAAATACATCGTAATTAAACCAATCACTGATAGCAATTTCTATGCAGTAAATCCAATTATATGTATCGATGATACACTTCATTTAATAGTAAATAAACCAAATAAAAATGCCTTATATACTTGGGATTTAGGCAACGGTTACAAAACGAAACTGAACTCAGAAAATTTAAATTATGTATATGCAACACAAGGAGACTTTAGTATTAAACTTTTAGCTGAGCTGGAAAACTGTAAAGTAAGTAGAACTATTGAAAATTATATTCATGTAATTCCTAAACCAACAATCGTTGATTTTACACAGAGTGAAAATGAAATTGATTTCTACAACCCTGAAATTCAATTTAAATCCAATACAAACAGTAAATATTTATATTGGAGTTTTGGGGATGGTACCTACTCAAATTTCAAAAATCCTATTCATAAATTCCCTGAAACTCCAGGAGAATATATAATTGATTTGACAGCTTCCAATATGGAAAATAATACTTGTAGTAAAACGGTAACACGGTCTATTTTTATGCCCGAACCTGTTATCTATTTTGTTCCTAATACTTTCACTCCGAATGGAGATGAACTAAACAATTTTTTTCAACCTATTTTCACGTTTGGTTATGACCCTCAAAACTATTCATTTTATATTTACAATCGTTGGGGGGAACTTCTATTCGAATCTCACGACACTAAAATTGGCTGGGATGGTACATATGGTGATAAACTAGCTGAAAATGATACATACATCTGGAAATTAGAGTTCAAAGAAAAGTTAAAAGAAAATAAACATTTGAAAATAGGGCATGTGAATGTATTTAAATAATAGACAAAAAAATAGGCTGCCAAATTTGACAGCCTATTTAATTAAAATCAACCTAAAATTTATGCATCAATTTTTGCATAACGTGCATTTTTCTCGATAAATTCTCTTCTTGGTGGAACTTCATCCCCCATTAGCATTGAAAATATTTGATCACATTCAGCTGCATTCTCAATTGTAACTTGTCTTAAAGTTCTATTTTCAGGATTCATAGTAGTATCCCATAATTGTTCAGCATTCATCTCTCCTAAACCTTTATATCGCTGAACATTAACAGATGACTCTGCACCATTACCTTTCAACTCTTGAATCAAACGATCACGTTGATCTTCATTCCAAGCATAATCCGATTTTTGACCTTTTTTAACTTGGTATAATGGAGGTGTTGCAATATAAATATATCCGTTTTCAATCAATTCTTTCATGTAACGGAATAAGAAAGTCAAAATCAAAGTCTCAATGTGAGAACCATCCACATCGGCATCACACATAATGATGATTTTATGGTATCTTAATTTCTCTAAGTTAAGTGCTTTTGAATCTTCTTCTGTACCAATACGAACTCCTAAGGCTGTATAAATATTTTTTATCTCTTCATTTTCGAAGATTTTATGTTGCATCGCTTTTTCAACATTCAAGATTTTACCACGTAAAGGCATTATCGCTTGAAAATGTCTATCTCTTCCTTGTTTTGCTGTACCACCTGCAGAATCTCCTTCGACGAAATAAATCTCACAAAGTGCAGGATCTTTCTCCGAACAATCAGCTAATTTACCTGGTAAACCAGAGCCAGTCAAAACATTTTTTCGTTGAACCATTTCACGTGCCTTACGAGCAGCATGTCTAGCTCTTGCAGCCAAAATAACTTTTTCAACGATTAACTTTGCTTCACTTGGATGTTCTTCTAAATAAACAGCAAGCATTTCAGAAACACCCTGAGATACAGGAGCTGTAACTTCTCTGTTACCCAATTTAGTTTTAGTTTGGCCTTCAAATTGTGGTTCTTGAACCTTAACAGAAACAACTGCTGTCAAACCTTCACGGAAGTCATCTCCATCAATTTCTATCTTTTCCTTGGCTAAAATACCAGAATCAGTAGCATATTTTTTCAAAGTGTTTGTCAAACCTCTTCTAAATCCTGATAAATGCGTTCCACCCTCATGTGTATTGATATTATTCACATAAGATTGTATATTTTCAGTATATGAAGTATTATAAGTCAAAGCAACCTCTACAGGAATACCTTCTCTCTCCCCTTCAAAATAAATTACATCTGGAATTAGCGCTTCTCTATTTCTATCTAAGTATTTTGCAAATTCCATCAATCCTCCCTCTGAAAAGAAAGTATCAGAAACAGGTAATCCCTTATCATTAAAATTACGATTGTCTACTAAATGTATTGTAATCCCTTTATTTAAAAATGCTAGCTCACGTAAACGCGCAGCAATCGTATCATAATTGTAAACAGTTGATTCAAAGATAGAACCATCTGGTTTAAAAGTAACATTTGTACCTGTAATATCCGTTTCCCCAATAACACGTACTTCATATAATGGTTTCCCAATACTATACTCTTGTTCAAAAACCTGACCATCACGGTGAACTTCAGCACGTAAATGAGTAGACAATGCGTTTACACAAGAAACACCTACCCCATGCAATCCACCTGAAACCTTGTAAGTATCTTTATCAAATTTACCTCCAGCATGCAAAACGGTCATAACTATTTCTAGAGCAGACTTTTTTTCTTTTGTATGAATTGCTGTTGGAATTCCACGACCATTATCTTTAACAGTGATTGAATTATCTTCATTGATAAATACATGAATCGTATCACAATGACCAGCTAATGCTTCATCAATAGAGTTATCAACAACTTCATATACTAGATGATGTAACCCTTTGATTCCAACATCTCCAATATACATGGCAGGTCTTTTTCTAACAGCTTCTAAACCTTCAAGTATCTGAATGTTATCCGCCGAATACTCATTTTGTTTTAATTCTTCGCTCATATGTAATTTTGAGTAATTTTTAGCTTTTGTTTTATTATAAAACAGATAGCGAATTTACAAAATTAGGCCAAGTTATACTAAACAAAAAAAGCAATCAAATGATAATTTATCAACAAATTTTCAAATAATTATTGCTTATTTTTTTATCCATTGAATGATTGAAGAATCAAGCGGAGATGTACTCGGATCAATTACTCTTACTAACGTTCCTTGTTCATCTACTAAATATTTCTGAAAATTCCATTTAACTTTATTATCTTCCAGTTTATTCATCGATTTAGATGTAAGATAAACATACAAGGGATGTTTTTCTTTTCCCTTTACCGTAATTTTTGACATCATTGGAAAAGTAACACCATAATTTTTGACACAAAAATCTTTAATCTGATCATTTGTTCCTGGATCTTGACTTAGAAAATCATTCGTTGGAAAACCAATTACTATAAACCCCTTATCTTTATATGTTGTGTATAATTTTTCCAGTTCTTCAAACTGGGGAGTTAAACCACATTTAGAAGCCGTATTCACAATCATTACTTTCTTTCCTTTTAATTTTTTCAAATCAAACTTATTCCCATCAATATCAACAACATCATAGTCATAAATAGATTGAGAAAAAGCGAAGTTGGAGAGCATAAAAAATAAACTCATCACAATCATTTTATTTAATAAACGCATAGTAGAATTTTAGTAATTAATAATGTAACAATTAGAAAACAATTTCGTTCTAAAGAAATATGAAATTATTGAAAATACTTTTATTTATTTCGTTATTTTTCACTTACGGAAATGCAAAAACCAATTTCAATGGGATTTGGCAAGGTATTATTCAAAAAGAAGGGACAAAATTAAACGATGCAACTATTTTATTTACTGAATTTACTGTACTAGATAACAGTTTAACAGGACGAACGCGTGATGAAATTCCTAAAAATGATTTTTATATCATTCATAGAATTAAAGGTCATTTGGTAGATAGTAACACTATTAAATTCAAACAATACGTTGCTGAATCAAAAAAACAAAACACAAGAATCACCTGGATTCAAATAGAATGCACCCTTAAATACGACTCTTTAACAGGATACCTTAGTGGTACATACTCTCAAATAGGTGGTAGAAAAACAGGAGGTAAAATTATTTTATATAGATCTAATGCTGAATTTTCATCTAATGAAATGATAATGCTTCACCAAAGTTGGAGAGATATATTTATTGATGATTTAAATAAAAAACGTAAAGCTCCTGAAATTAGAGAAAAAGAACGAAGAAACTTTGTATTTGAACCTATCTATTTCGATTACGATAAAGATGAATTAAAATCAGAATATTTCAATTATTTGAGCGAAATGGCGAGAATTGTTTTAGATCATACTGATTTGAGAATAAAAATGACTGGTCATACGGATGCTGATGGCTCAGATAATTATAATAAAGATTTATCTCAAAGAAGAGCAAAAGTAATTCAGGACTATTTTATCAAACAAGGTGTCCCTATTCATAAAATTGTTATCGATTTCAAAGGGGAAAATGAACCTGTTGACAATAACAAAACGGAAAATGGGAAACAAAGGAATAGAAGAGTTGATTTTGCGTTTATTTAGAATACTAGACACAAGACTAAAAGATGAAAGACAATAGACTACTATTGACTAAATCCAATCAACTTTAGATTTCAAGATTTCAAGTGTTTCTTCTTCTTTTGATCCTTTTGAAGGGTTATAATCATATTCCCAATGCGCTAACGGGGGCATAGACATTAAGATAGATTCAGTTCTACCACCTGAATATAATCCGAATTTTGTCCCTCGGTCGTGAACTAGATTAAACTCAACATACCGTCCTCTTCTTAAATTTCTCCACTTCAATTCTTCTTCATTGAAAAAATTATCTTTACCGAAAGAAACTTGCTGTGAATAAATCGAAACGAAAGAACTTGCTAATTTGGTACAATATTCAAATAGTCTATCTTTTGATAAAGTGGTATTAGATTCAGATAGATGGTCAAAAAAGATACCCCCTATTCCTCTTGACTCTCCTCGATGAGGGATATAAAAATAATCATCTGCCCAAGCTTTATGCTTTGTATAAAAAGAATCATCAAAACTTTTGCAAATAGTTTGTAATTGTTGATGAAAAATAACAGCATTTTCCCTTACAACATAATGTGGCGTCAAATCAATTCCACCACCAAACCAATAAGTCCCATCTGATAATTCAAAATATCGAACATTCATATGAATAATTGGAACATGTGGATTTTTTGGATGAATAACTATGGATATACCCGTTGCAAAAAAATCACCATCCGACATACCTAATTGTTTTTTCATAGGATCCGAAACAGGACCATAAACTGCAGAAAACGCAACACCTCCTTTTTCAATGATATTTCCATTTACTATGGTGTTTGTAATTCCTCCACCTCCTTCTGTTCTGTCCCATTTATCTGATGAAAAAGTAGATTTACCATCTAATTTTTCTAAGCCATCACAAATAGATGCTTGTAACTTTTGATATGCGGACGCTATATATTCCTTATTCATTAACTTCACCAACTTTAACTACTTTAAAATCATCTTGACTAAAGATATAACAGGCTGTATTTTCTTTCCCGCTACCTTCGATATTTTCAATTAATTTAAAATGATTAATAACTCCTTGTTTACTTTTTTCATTCATTATATTTTCCAAAACAAAAAACATAGTTACATCAAATCCTTGAGCCGCATATTTTGTGAGTTGTGTATTATATTTTTTTCTATATAATTTTTTCAATTTTTTAACTTCTTCATCGGAAGCATCAAAATTGACAGATGCACAATAATGAAAATGTAATTTGTTTTTCATTTCAGCAGAAATATCATCATAATTTAGCCAATCTTTTGTGCCATATAATGAAACATTCGGAGATGATGGTTTAGATACAATATTTGCCAAACTATTTGCAATGGATGTTGATAAAACACGGTCACGACTCAGCACGACAAAAGCTAAATTTTTACCTTTCTTAGAAATAACATTTAATTCTTTTTCATTTACTTCATATATTTTTTTGGTACCCAACTTCATAAATACAGTTCGAAAAGCTTGATATAACTCATTATCTTTTTGACCTACTTTAACCAAAATAACCTGATCATTTATATGTTTCTGGTATATGTATTTAGCAAGCTTTTTAGCCAAAGTAATGTCTGAAGTAGTTGCATTTAAAACAAAGGGATTATTTTTAAGATATGTAGTAGTACCTACAATAGGGCTAACTAATTTTATTTGATTTTTAAGACAAAAATCAGCAGTTTTCTCAAGATTTTCTCCACTAAATGGACCAATAAATAACGCAGAATTTAAAAGATCTTCTTTTTTAATAATAGGAATTAAATCAGTAGTATCATTACCTATATCGTGAACAAAAACACTTCCTTCATAACCTAAATTTGCCAGTGAGTCTAAGGCCAACTGAGCACCCATATAAAATTCAGTAGCAATCGCTCCTGTTGGATCTCCTTGTTTATCAGAATTAAAAGGTAAAAGAAAAGCAATGTTTTTTGACTGATTCGTTTTTGTTTCTAACGGAATTACAGTATCAATTTTTGTATCCACTTCTTTTAAAGAACGTATTGCAACATCTTTAGCTTCTTTCCCATAAATCGGAACTTTCAAACTCATTCCTGGTTTAATTTGATTGGAAGAAATATTATTTAATTTCCCTAATTCTTCTACTGGAACCATAAACCTCTTTGCTATGCTATACAGTGTTTCATGCTCCAAAACTTCGTGTACAATAACAGTATCAGCTTGCTTAGAAACTTGATTGACTTCATTTCTGTATTTCATATAATCACCCGGTAATTGTATGATTTGACCAAATGACAGATTTTTCAATAAGCCAGGATTCAACTTAAGAACATCTTCCTCTTTTAAATTAAACTTTTTAAGAATTCCAAAAAAAGTCTCTCCTTCTTTTACAGTATATGAAAAGGTTTTCGCAGATTCACCAATAATCGGAATTAATACTTTTTGACCGACTTTCACTAATCCATTTAACTGTGGATTTAAAGATGATACTTCATCAACAGAAACTTCATATTCTTTACAGATTGAAAACAATGTAGCACCCTGTTGAACTGTATGTAAATAATATTTTTTACCCCCTCGTTCAACAGTTTCAGTTGTTTTTTGAGAATATCCTATAAATGCAAAACAGATTACAAAAACGAACAAAAAGTATTTTATCATAATAAAGTATTTAAAACAAAAAGAAGGCTGTTCACAAAGAACAGCCAGCTATATTTATTCCCATTCAATTGTTGCGGGTGGTTTAGAACTAATATCGTATGTTACTCGATTAATTCCTTTCACTTGATTGATTATTTTATTAGAAATTTTAGCAAGAAATTCATAAGGTAAATGTACCCAATCAGCTGTCATTCCATCTGTCGATGAAACAGCTCTTAATGCTACAGCATTTTCATATGTTCGCTCATCCCCCATTACTCCTACAGATTGTATCGGTAAGAAAATTGCTCCAGCTTGCCAAACCTGATCGTATAAACCATCTTCTTTTAAGCCATTGATAAAAATAGCATCGACTTCTTGAAGAATACGAACTTTTTCACCTGTTACCTCTCCTAAAATACGAATCCCTAATCCAGGACCTGGAAAAGGATGTCTACCCAATATTTCAGAAGGTATATTTAATGATTTACCAACTCTTCTAACCTCATCCTTAAATAATAATCGTAAAGGTTCAACTACCTGTAATTTCATATAATCAGGCAACCCTCCAACATTATGGTGAGATTTAATCGTTTGAGAAGGACCACCATTGACAGAAACAGATTCAATAACATCAGGATAAATGGTTCCCTGTCCAAGCCACTTTGCATCTGTAACCAATTTAGATTCTTCATCAAATACATCAATAAAAACCTTGCCTATTGCCTTACGCTTTAACTCTGGATCAGTCAAGCCCTTTAGTTCAGAATAGAATTTTTCAGATGCATCAACTCCTTTGACATTCAATCCCATTCCTTTATAGGAATCTAAAACTGATTGAAATTCATTTTTACGAAGCAATCCATTATCAACAAAAATACAGTACAAATTTTCTCCGATTGCTTTGTGTAATAACATAGCTGCTACAGATGAATCTACACCTCCTGACAAACCTAAAATTACTTTATCCGTGCCTATTTTAGCACGTAATTCATTTACTGTCGATTCCACAAATGAATCTGGAGTCCATGATTGATCACAACCACATATATCTACAATAAAGTTTTTTAATAAAGTACTTCCTTCTAATGAATGATATACTTCTGGATGAAATTGAATTCCAAAAGTCATTTCTCCTTCAATATGATATCCAGCTACTGATACATCGTGAGTACTTGCAATAATTTTATAATGATCCGGAACATTTTTAATCGTATCTCCATGAGACATCCAAACTTGGGAATTATCTGACATTCCTTTAGTTAATTCATGTTCTTTATCAACAAAAGATAAATTCGCACGACCATATTCTCTTATAGTTGAAGGTAATACTTCGCCACCAAAATTATTTGCTAGAAATTGTGCACCAAAACAAACACCTAACAAAGGATATTTTCCTTTAATTTCAGTTAAATCTGGTGTTGGAGCTTGTGGATCTCTCGTTGAAAAAGGACTTCCAGAAAGAACAACTCCTTTTACATGATTCCCTAATGTAGGTATTTTATTCCAAGGGTGAATTTCACAATATACATTCAATTCACGTACTCGTCTCGCAATTAATTGAGTATACTGCGATCCGAAATCAATAATCAATATCATTTCTTGCATAATGCAAATATACAATAAATGGACATTTTACAACTCGAATTATTTCGAAGTTAATTAATTCACATTTTCAACAAATTATTAACCATATGATTGATTTTTGGCACATTTTATGATATTTGTACTCTTATATTATAAGCTATTTTCAAATGAAAAATCTACTTTTTATAATTGCTTTATTTAGTTTTAGTTACACCTTTACACAACAAGTAAAAGACAATGATCCTAAAGCACAATCAATTTTAGATAAATTGTCACAAAAAATGAAAGGACTAAAATCATTTCAAATTGAGTTTAGTGCATCTATAAAAAATCAATCAACAGGTACCAATCAAAGTGAAATTGGAAAGGGATGGGTAAAAGGGAATAAATATTGTGCTACATACGGAGACAATACAGTTATTTCAAATGGAATTAAATCGTGGACTGTAGTAAAAGAAGACAAAGCAATCTATCAAGCAGACGTTGACGATAAAGAGAGTGACGGTATAAATCCTAAAAAATTAATGACTATTTGGGAAACTGGTTTTAAAAACAAATATGATCATGAAGATGCTTTCAATGGTGAAAAGGTTCATATCATTCAGCTTTTTCCAAAAGATCCAAAAAAAGTTGAATATCATACTATAACAATTTATGTGGCTAAAGATAATTTAGAACTTAAAAAAGCAGTAATGAAATCGAAAGATGGTAGTGTAATGACCTATACTCTAAACAAATTAATCGAAAATCCGGATATTGAAGATGCAAAATTTGTTGTTGACATTAAAAAATACCCTGGATTTAAAATTGTTAAGAATTAAATAAATTTAATCTAAACAAAATAGGGGTAGCTAATTGCTACCCCTATTTTGTTTTACATTGTATTCAATTAAAAATTATCAAGAGTATTCAGAGCTTCGAAAAAGCGTTGTTTCGGTAAAAAGTTTTGCTCTAAATCTGCAGCAAAAGGAATTGGAGTATCTAATGATCCAATTCGTTTTACAGGAGCATCTAATTTTTCAAAGCAATTTTCATTAATTAATGAAGCAATTTCTCCCCCAATACCACCTGTTAAAGAATCTTCATGCAACACAATTACTTTACCTGTTTTTGAAACAGAATCATAAATAGCTTGTGTATCTAAAGGAGCTAACGATCTTAAATCTATAATATCTAAGTCTAACTCCGGATGTTTTTCAGCAGCTTCAAGAGCCCAATGAACACCTAAACCATAAGTAATAACAGAAATATTATTTCCAGCCTTAACCGTTCTTGCTTTACCAATTTCAAGAGTATAATATTCATCTGAAACATCTTCTTTTATACTTCTATATAAGTATTTATGTTCAAAAAACAATACTGGGTTTGGATCTTCAATTGAGGCATTTAGCAATCCTTTTGCATCTCCTGGAAAAGCAGGATATACAATTTTCAAGCCTGGAGTATGGAAAAACCAAGCTTCATTACTTTGACTATGGAAAGGTCCTGCTGCCGCACCTGCTCCTGTTGGCATACGCACAACAACATCTGCATTCTGCCCCCATCTCCAATGAGACTTCGCTAAATTATTTACAATCTGATTAAACCCACAAGTAACAAAATCAGCAAATTGCATTTCAACAACAGACTTCATTCCTGCAATTGACAAACCTAAGCCTGCTCCAACAATTGCAGATTCACAAATGGGCGTATTACGAATTCGCTCTTTTCCAAACTCTTCTACCATCCCTTCCGTCACTTTAAAAGCACCACCATATTCTGCAATATCCTGTCCCATGATAACCAAATCAGGATATTTTGTAAGAGATTCCTTCAACCCATCAGAAATAGCATCAATGAAACGTTTTTCAGTTTTTGAAGTATTTGAATTCAATGTATCTTTTGTAATATGATGAGCAAATACATCTTTTATTTCATCCGCTGTGTTAGGAATAATTTTCTCTTCAGCAAAAGCTAAATCAAGTCCTGCTTGAATTTCTTTGGTAATTTCGCTTCTAAAATGATGGATTGATTCCTCTGTTAAAATACCTTCTTCTTTTAAGAAAAGTTCAAAGTTTGCAACCGGATCTTTTTTAGCCCAAGTATCTTGAATCCCTTCTGGATAATATTTAGTACCTGAAGACTCTTCATGTCCTCTCATTCTAAAAGTCATACACTCTAAAAGAAAAGGTCTTGGTTTTTTTCGAATAGATGCAGCTATTTTCTTAACTGTTGTGATAACTTCTAAAATATTATTACCATCTACTTGAAACGCATCCATTCCATAACCAATACCCTTATCAATAAATTGCTTACAACGGAATTGTTCAACACTTGGTGTAGATAAACCCCATGCATTATTTTCTATCACAAAAATCACAGGTAAATCCCAGACAGATGCAACATTTAAAGCTTCATGAAAATCTCCTTCACTAGCACCTCCATCTCCTGTGTAAACGATAGTTGCTTTGTTTTCCTTTCTTATATTTGAAGCCAATGCTACCCCATCAGCTAATGCTAATTGAGGACCCAAATGTGAAATCATCCCTACAACTTTGTGCTCTTTTGTACCAAAGTGAAAAGAACGATCTCTACCTTTAGTGAATCCAGACATTTTACCTTGAAATTGAGCAAAAAGACGATTTAAAGGTAAATTTCTAGCTGTGAAAACGCCTAGATTTCTATGCATAGGAAACATAAACTCGTCTTCATTCATTCCTAATGTAGTACCTACAGAAATAGCTTCTTGTCCCCATCCAGAGAACCACTTTGAAATTTTACCTTGACGAAGAAGAATCAACATTTTTTCTTCAATCATTCTTGGCTTAATCAATGCCTTGTAAATTGAGATTAACTCATTATCATCGAATCCAGTTCGATCATAAGAAATATGACGTTTTTCTAATGTTTCCATTGAACGATTTTTAGAGTGGTAAATTTAAATCAAAAAAGCCGATTCTTTGCAGAACCGGCTTTAAAATATTTAAAAGTATAGATTATACTAAACCTTGATCAATCATTGCATCAGCAACTTTTACGAAACCAGCAATGTTTGCTCCTTTAACGTAATCGATTGTTCCATCTTCACGTTTACCATATTTAACACATGCAGTATGAATAGAAACCATGATACCATGTAATCTTGAATCTACTTCTTCAGCTGGCCAAGATAAACGTAATGAATTTTGTGACATCTCTAAACCAGAAGTTGCAACACCACCAGCGTTAGAAGCTTTTCCTGGAGAGAAAAGAACTCTTGCATGATCAAATGCTTCAATTGCTTCAGGAGTTGAAGGCATATTTGCTCCTTCAGCTACAGCGATAACACCATTAGCAATTAACAATTTAGCTTCTTCACCATTTAATTCGTTTTGAGTAGCACAAGGTAAAGCGATATCTGCTTTCACTTCCCATGGACGTTTTCCTTCTACAAATTTAGCAGATGGATATTTAGCAACATACTCAGCGATACGACCTCTTTTCACGTTTTTCAATTCCATAACGAAAGCTAATTTCTCAGCATCGATACCTGCTTCATCATAGATGTAACCAGAAGAATCAGATAAAGTAACAACTTTACCACCCAATTGAGTTGCTTTTTCACAAGCAAATTGAGCAACGTTTCCAGAACCAGAAACAACAACTACTTTACCAGCGAAAGAATCACCTTTAGTAGCTAACATTTCTTTAGCAAAATATACAGTTCCGTAACCAGTTGCCTCAGGACGGATTAATGATCCACCCCAATTTAAACCTTTACCAGTTAAAACACCAGTAAATTCGTTACGTAATCTTTTATATTGACCGAACATGTAACCGATTTCACGACCACCTACACCGATATCTCCAGCAGGTACATCCGTATCAGCACCGATATGACGAGCTAACTCAGTCATGAAAGATTGACAAAAACGCATTACTTCGTTATCAGATTTTCCTTTAGGATCAAAATCAGAACCTCCTTTACCACCACCCATTGGTAATGTAGTTAATGAGTTTTTGAAGATTTGCTCGAAACCTAAAAATTTCAAAATAGATAAGTTTACAGATGGGTGGAAACGTAAACCACCTTTGTATGGTCCGATTGCAGAGTTGAACTCAACACGGTAACCTCTGTTAACTTGTACTTCACCTTTGTCATCTAACCAAGGAACTCTGAACAATATAGTTCTCTCTGGTTCAACGATTCTATCAAGAATTTTAGCGTTTTTGTATTTAGGTGTTTCCTCAATTACAGGGATAACCGCCTCAGCAACTTCTTGAACTGCTTGAATAAATTCTTTCTCATGACCATTTGTAGCTCTCACTTTTTCCATGAAAGCATCAATCTGAGCTTGGTATTTACTTGACATTCTATGTGAATTTAAAATTAAACTAGTGGCAAAAGTATATAATTTTAAAACATTGCATTCATCTAACTGCTAAAAAATGCATTAATTTTTTAGCTATTTAAATTCATTCTATAAAAAAGCGATTTAGGAATGTATTGAAGTAATAAAATTTCGAATTATTTTTTTACCATTAATTGTCATAATTGACTCAGGATGAAATTGAACGCCGTAAATTGGTAATTCATTATGTTGAAAAGACATTAACACATTATTTTCGGAAAAAGAAGTTGGAATAAATGGAGATTTATTATTTAATTGAATCTTCCAACTGTGATACAAACCAACTACTTGAACATCTTCTAAATCATTAAATAAATGACTTTTATTTATAATATTAATTTTTTCAGAAATTCCATGTTTTACTTCAAGTTGATTTTCTAATTGATCACCAACAAATTGAGCTAAAGCTTGCATCCCTAAACATACACCCAACATTGGCTTAATGTAAAAAAACTTTTGAATAACATCCATCAATAGATTAGATTCAATTGGTAAACCAGGTCCCGGTGACAATACAATTGCGTCAGTCAAATCTAATGTATTCCAATCTATTTCATCATTTTTAAAAACAGAAACTTTCACATCAAATTCTTCAAAATAATGCAGTAAATTATAGGTAAAAGAATCATAGTTATCGATGATAGTGATGTGCATTTCAGGATTATTTCATAAACTTGTACAAAGTTAGTTAAACGGTATAAATAATTTGATTATGAAACAAACTTTCAAAATTCCTGGAGCGCCTGCCCCTATCGGACCTTATAGTCCCGCAGTATTGAAAAATGACACCTTATATGTTAGTGGTCAAATCCCTACAAATCCTAAAACAGGTGAATTAACACTTGATACTATAGAATCATCTACAAAACAAATCATGGATAACATAGGTTTGTTATTGAACGAAGCAGGAATGAATTATTCTAATATCGTTAAAGTAACAATATTCTTAACTAACCTTGATGATTTTGTGGCTGTAAACGGTGTTTATGGATCTTATTTTAAAATTGATCCACCTGCTCGTGAAACGGTTCAAGTTAGTCGTTTACCGATGAATGTTCCTATTGAAATTTCATGTATAGCTGTAAAATAAAACTTTAGACATTAGACTCAAAGACATTAGAAGACAAAAGACTGTTAAATAGTAGTTTTCGTTATTAAAAATTATACATCAAACATTAAACATTCATTTGACATATCGGTTATCATTGTAAACTATAATGTTGCCTATTTTTTAGAGCAATGTTTAAATTCTGTTTACAAAGCTCTGAATAATATCTCTGGAGAAGTCTTTGTGGTCGATAATAATTCGGTTGACAATTCCGTTGAAATGGTACGAAAGAAGTTTCCTGAAACTTGTATCATAGAAAACAAAATAAATGTAGGTTTTTCAAAAGCAAATAATCAAGGGATTGAATTATCAAACGGCAAATATGTCTTATTGCTAAATCCTGATACCGTAATAGAAGAAGACACGTTAAGTAAGGTTGTTCATTTCATGGAAAACCACCCTGATGCCGGAGGTTTAGGTGTCCATATGGTAGATGGTAGTGGGACATTTTTACCTGAATCAAAAAGAGGATTACCCACCCCTTCAGTTGCTTTTTATAAAATTTTTGGACTTAGTAAATTATTTCCTAAATCTAAAAAATTCGGAAAGTATCATTTAGGATTTTTACCGGAGTTTGAAACAAACGAAGTGGAAATATTAAGTGGAGCCTTCATGTTAATGCGAAAAGAGACTCTAGATAAAGTTGGCCTATTAGACGAAACCTTTTTTATGTATGGTGAAGATATTGACCTATCATATAGAATTATACTAGGAGGTTATAAAAATTACTACTTTGCAGACACCAACATAATACATTACAAAGGAGAAAGCACAAAAAAAAGTTCAGTAAATTATGTCTTTGTTTTTTATCGAGCAATGGTCATTTTTGCTGAAAAACATTTTTCTAAAAATAATGCTAAGCTTTTTTCATTTCTAATAAATATTGCCATCTATTTAAGAGCAGGTTTAGCGATCATTGTTCGATTTATAAAAAAATCATTCCTTCCAACATTTGATTTTTTATCCATAATTTCAATTTTGTTTAGTTTTCGAATGATATGGAAAAACAAAGGAATAAACTTTCCATTCGAATTAATTAAATACGCCTTTCCTGCCTATGTAATCGTTTGGATCACTTCACTAACTTACTCAGGTTTGTATGATTACCCAACAAAAATAAACAACATAATTAAGGGAACTCTTTTTGGTTCATTAACAATATTAGTTATCTATGGTTTATTACCCAAAGAGCTTCAATTTTCTCGTTTGTTCATCATTTTAGGTACTTTATCAATTATTCTATATTTATTAGTTAGCAGATTTCTTTTTTCAAAACTAATTAGTAAAAAATA
Organism: Flavobacteriia bacterium; assembly: GCA_947464135.1. Taxonomy (GTDB): domain Bacteria; phylum Bacteroidota; class Bacteroidia; order Flavobacteriales_D; family Crocinitomicaceae; genus CANHVK01. Next base: position 30,806 of record CANHVK010000018.1, read on the forward strand.
CAGTTTAAACGGAGAAAAACCAAAAAGATTTGCACTTGTAGGTTCATTTGAAGAAACTAATCGTGTTGTAAAAATTTTAGAACAATCAAACAAAGTAATTCAAGAGATTCTTTTTGTTTCTCCATCTGAAACAAAACATGAAAACGAAATAGGGACAATAGATCAACTTGACCAAATCCAATTGATTCATAAAATTGATGAAATCATTTTTTGTGCGAAAGATACGAGCTCTCAAAAAATAATCTTTTGGATGAACAAACTTGCCGATGCTAAAACAATTTTTAAGATCGCACAACCAGACACAGGTTTTTTAATAGGTAGCAACTCTTCCGATGCGAATGGCGAATATTATACAATTGACAATCAAAAAATAACACAAAAAAATGCTATTAGAAACAAACGAACATTAGATATTCTTTTATCTATAATGTTATTGATTTCATCACCAATTTTAATTTTCAAAATTAAACATAAAAAAATGTTTTATAAAAATCTATTGGACTGTTTGATTGGAAATAAAACTTTTGTAGGGTATAGTAAAGAAATGAATGATGATAAATTACAATTACCTAGCATAAAATCAGGAATACTTTCTCCAACAGACATTAAGAAAAATAAAGACAATCCTTTAACAAAGACAAACTTATTATATGCCAAAAATTACACTTTTTTAATGGATTTGGAAATTATTTACAGTAATTGGAAACAATTAGATAGAAATTAAATATTACCTTTTTTTGAAAATTTCTGGTCTTTTTCAAAATCATATTTGTAGATATTATAATAGCTTTTGAATATTTTTTAATTTACTTTTGTTAATCAAAGTATAAAGCTATTTTCAAGAATGAAAAACATACGTAACTTCTGTATTATTGCACACATTGACCACGGTAAAAGTACCTTGGCTGATAGATTATTACAAACAACTGGAACAATTTCAGATCGTGAAATGCAAGCTCAAGCATTAGACGATATGGATTTAGAGAGAGAGCGTGGAATTACGATTAAAAGTCACGCAATACAAATGAATTACAAATTTGAAGGGGAAGATTACGTACTAAATTTAATTGACACTCCTGGGCACGTTGACTTTTCATATGAAGTTTCTCGTTCAATAGCTGCTTGCGAAGGTGCGCTTCTAATTGTAGATGCATCTCAAGGAATTGAAGCACAAACTATTTCAAATTTATACCTTGCTTTAGAACACGATTTAGAAATCATCCCTATTCTAAACAAAATGGACTTACCTGGTGCGATGCCAGAAGAAGTAAGTGACCAAATCATTGATTTAATAGGATGTGATTTAGAAGATATTATTCCTGCATCAGGTAAAACTGGATTGGGTGTTGATAAAATTTTAGAAGCGGTAATTAAAAGAATCAAACCTCCAAAAGGAGATGAGAAAGCTCCATTACAAGCTATGATTTTTGATTCTGTGTTTAATCCTTTTAGAGGTATTATTGCTTATTACCGTATACTTAATGGTACAATTAAAAAAGGTGATAAAGTAATGTTTTTCAACACTGGAAAAACATACAATGCAGATGAAGTTGGTATTTTAAAAATGGATTTAACTCCTAAAAATGAAGTCAAAGCAGGTGATGTTGGCTACATTATTTCAGGGATTAAGCAAGCAAATGAAGTTAAAGTTGGTGATACAATAACGAATGCTAGCAATCCTTGTACAACATCTATCAAAGGATTTGAAGATGTAAAACCAATGGTTTTTGCAGGTATTTATCCAGTTGAAACAGATGATTATGAAGAGTTAAGATACTCAATGGAAAAGCTACAGTTAAATGACTCTTCTTTAGTATTTGAACCTGAAGCTTCTGCAGCTCTTGGATTTGGATTCCGTTGTGGATTCTTAGGAATGTTACACATGGAAATTATTCAAGAAAGATTAGAACGTGAGTTTAATATGACAGTTATTACAACCGTTCCAAACGTATCCTACTTTACTTATTTAACAAAAGATCCTGAAAAAGCAATCATAGTAAATAACCCATCTGAATTACCAGATCCATCATCGATGGCATTTATTGAAGAACCTTATATCAAAGCGCAAGTCATTACTAAAGCGGATTACGTTGGTCAAGTAATGAGTTTGTGTATAGAAAAACGAGGTGAATTAAAAAATCAGGTTTATTTGACTCAAGACCGCGTTGAGTTATCTTTTGAAATGCCTTTAGCAGAAATCGTATTTGATTTTTATGATCGTCTAAAGTCTATTTCTAGAGGATATGCTTCTTTTGATTATCATCCAATTGGTTATAAAAAATCTGATTTGATTAAATTGGATGTTATGTTGAATTCTGAACCGATCGATGCATTATCTGCATTAGTACATAGAAGTAATGCCTATGATTTAGGTAAGAAAATATGTATTAAACTTAAAGAATTAATTCCAAGACAGCAATTCGAAATTCCAATACAAGCTGCAATAGGTGCGAAAATTATAGCTCGTGAAACGATCAAAGCATTAAGAAAAGACGTTACAGCAAAATGTTATGGTGGTGATATTTCTCGTAAGCGTAAATTACTTGAAAAACAAAAAGAAGGTAAAAAACGCATGCGTCAAGTTGGACGAGTAGAAGTTCCACAAGAAGCGTTTTTAGCGGTATTAAAATTGAACGATTAAAAATGATTAATCCGTTTGATGATAGCTATTTCATGAAACAGGCCTATCAGGAAGCTCAAAAAGCATTCGCTTTGGGTGAGGTTCCTGTAGGCGCTGTTGTTGTGGCTAACAATCAAATAATAGCAAGAGCTCACAACCAAACAGAACAATTAAACGATGTAACTGCTCATGCTGAAATGTTGAGCATAACAGCCGCATCTAATTTTTTAGGCGCAAAATATTTACATGGATGTACTTTATACATCACTCTTGAACCTTGTTGCATGTGTGCTGGAGCCTTATATTGGTCTCAAATCGATAAAATAGTATATGCAGCTCGAGATGAAAAACGTGGTGCTTGTAGCCACTCCCCTTCCCTTTTCCACCCAAAAACTTTAATTACCAATGGAGTAATGGAAGAAGAATGTAGTTACTTACTAATAAATTTTTTTAGACAAAGAAGAAGCGAATGACTAAAAAACAAGAGTTAGTAACAATTTTTATATTACTCATTCTAACTATAGTTTCTTTCTCAAATTTTACATCTATTGGTTTCGTAAATTCGGATGATGCGGATTGCTATATTCGTGCTCAAGGTGGAAACATACTAAACGATTCTTTAATTTGGGCCAAAGATCAAGGTAGATTTTTTTTTATTTACAGAAATTTTTTAGCAAGTATCCCCTACTTATTTGAATCTAAAATTTGGATTAAAACAACACAATATCTTCCAATTGTTTTAAATTTTATTTTAGCATCAATAATTATCGCAAATCATTTTAAATCAAAATATCTTGGTTACCTAACCTATATTTGTTTTTTATTTTTTTTTAGTATTCCAGTTGATGAATTTACTCCACCAATAGCTTATCCATTCCTTTTTTCACTAGATGTATTATTCTTCTTAATTTCATTTTCATTATTGCTAAAATTCAAGGAACGAAAAAACTATTCAAACTACTTACTTTCTCTAGTTTTCTTTTTCATACCTTTTGTTAGCTTTGAAGCTTATGTAATATTTTTACCAATTTATTTAATATATTCAATTTACATATTCAAAGGAACTTTCAGAATTACTGATTTGTTTAATAAAGAAACTTTAAAAGTAACTCTTCCAGTA
>CANHVK010000019.1 GCA_947464135.1 Flavobacteriia bacterium
AATGGTATTTCTGTTTTTGGATTTTTCACTAATTGATTGTATACTTCTTTTCCTACAGCATCCAAGATTCTGTAACGGTAACCATCTAACGCTTTTGCATCACCAATTTCAATGTACAACACATCCGTTGTTGGATTTGGATACAAGGTCATACTCGTCATTTGATTCGCGTTGATACCTGTAGTTAGTTTGAATTTCAGTTTTAGAATAGTGTCGTATACATTGTTTTTCACTGTAACTGTATCGTATTTAGTTACGTTACATACATTACCTACGGAATCAACTATAATCGTTGATCGCGTAGCTGATCCTTTACATCCTTGTGGAGATGTGTAGGTATATACAATTACTTTTTTACCTAAGGTTAATGTACTTGGATTAAAGACTGTGTTGGTTATTCCTTGTCCTGAAAAAATACCACCAGAAGGAATTCCTAATAATTGAAGCGGTTTTTGATTTTTAAATACATACACAGGAAGTTGTTGTTGGATATTTGTTGTTATATCCTTTATATCTACATTTGGATTATCAAAAACGGTAATTCGCAATGTATCTGTGGTTTGTGCGATACTATTTTTAGTCACTTTCACAGAATAAATACCTGTTTGCTTCACTACAAAACTTGATCCAACTGCTCCTGTTATTGTTTTTCCATCTTTCAACCACTCAAATACTGCATTGACAGCGTCTACCTTCAAGGTGGTAGAGTCTCCGAAACAAAAAGATTTCTTGCCTGTATTTATTAAAATTGGTTTTGGATCTGTATTCCCAGTAATGTCAACAGGTATACTCGATGCTGAACAAGTTCCATTCGTCACCTTTACACTATATTTACCTACTTCTTTTGCTAAATAACTATTCGTAGTAGCACCTTGTATTAAAGTACCGTTTTTATACCATTCGTATTTGTTTCCAGCTTTATCTGTTACCATCAAATTTAAACTTCCTCCTGTAGGTAAAATCGTAGAACCTGTGTACGTAATTTTTGCATCAGGTGATGAATTGAAGGTGATGTAAATATTATTCATTCCCCCACCTTGATTCATACACATTTTATTAGTCAGTGAGTAATTACCTGTTTCTTTCACTATAATGGATGATTTACCATCAGTGCCTTGTATCCAATTATAGTCTTTCATCCAAACATAATCCCACTGATTACCATTTAAATAAGCATCTAATTTTAAAGAATCTCCTTGACAAAAAGTGGTTGATGATGGATAATTTATTTTAGGATTTTCGAACATTTGAACAGTAATTATTGTTCTTTTTTTACTTTCACATGCAGGGTTAGTAGCACTAAATTGGGATAGATAATACTGATGAACACCAAAATAAAATGGTTCATATTTTTGAAGTGAGTCATTTCCTGTTTCAGAACGATACCATCTAAATTTAGGATCGATTTGATATTGGCCAATTACTTGCTCTCTAGGCATCATTTCACAAACTTGAATATTACTGAAATTTATCTTAGGTGCATCTGGTAAAGGAATCGTATCAACAGTCACAACAGTACTCGTATTACTACAAGCTCCGTCATTCACAAAAACTGTATATTGTCCTGCTCTTTTAGCTTCATAGGTAAAAGCAGTAGCTCCTTGTATAGCCACTTTATCTTTAAACCATTGATAAGTATAATTTTTTCCTGTATTGGCAGTTAATTTAATGGAACTTCCTTCACAAATTTTCAAAGATCCAGTAGGTATGGCAGTTGCAGTAAGTGATGTAGGAACTGGATTAATTGTAAAACTAGCTGAGTTGGTGTTGGAACAACCTGAAGTATGTTTGATGGAAACATTGTATGTTCCAGGTTTTACTGAATAAAAAATTGTATCTGGCTTAAAATTTAGACCATCTATTGAATAACTATACCCTGTTCCTTTTGGAGATAAAATATCAACTTGTCCTGTTTTTTCAAAACATGTGGGTTGTGTTAAATTCAATGTTAATGGTGGGCACAATGCTGCATTATACAATTTTGTTATTTCTTCTTGGGTTAAGGCGCGGTTGTATATCACTATGTCGTCAAGTTTACCGAAATGATACTCATTTACACCTGCTGGATCTTGCCCTAATAAAAGATCCATGTTATTACTGAAATTAGAATAGTTAATGGTTGAATTAATTAATAATTGCTCATTATTTACATAAAATTTAGTTATATTATTTTCAATTATAATTTGAATATTATAAAACTTATCAATAATAATTCCTTTCGGATAATAAATAAGATATTGTTTACCATTAAACATTAAATCAAATTTTTTTGATTTGTTTTCATATTCTAATCTATATTGTGGATTTTCTGTTGTAGTAGATTTACAAAAAAATGCAGCCCAATCACCACCACCTGGATTAGTATGAAATTTTGAAATAGAAAACCAAAATGAAATAGAAAAATTATTTATTAAATTACTTAAGTTATTGTTATTTGAAATCTTAATATTTGATTTTCCATCAAAACTATAAGCACTGTTCGCTTTTCCATCTCTATCTGCGGATAACGTAGCTCCGTTAACAGTTCCATGATTCCCATTTCCAGATTCATCATTCGCATTTCCGTTAAATGGCCACCAACCTACTAACCCATTCGTAGGAACATACGAAGGAATGGTTTGCGCCATCAATTGACTTACAAACAATGTAAGTAAAAGTAAAAAGCTGTATTTTTTCATCATTAAATTTTATTTTTCGTAAAAATAAAAGATATCCTTCTAAAATCAAAAAAGACCGCTATTTCTAGCAGTCTTTTTGTTTATTATCAGTTTTTTAATTATTCCAACACGATCTTATTCGATTGAATCGTTTTGTTTTGTTGATCAATAACCTCAAACAAATACATACCCGCAGCTCCCAAGGATTTTAATGGTATTTCTGTTTTTGGATTTTTCACTAATTGATTGTATACTTCTTTTCCTACAGCATCCAAGATACGGTAACGGTAACCATCTAACGCTTTTGCATCACCAATTTCAATGTACAACACATCCGTTGTTGGATTTGGATACAAGGTCATACTTGTCATTTGATTTGCGTTGATGCCTGTTGTTAGTTTGAATTTCAGTTTTAAGATGGTGTCGTATGAAGTTACTTTACAAATATTTCCAACTGTATCATAAACAATAGGATTAAAAATAGTTGAATCTTTACAAGAAGAAGAGTTCATGAAATTATATTTAATCGTTTGCTTACCAATATTTGACTTGCTAGGAGTAAATATATTATTAGAAATCCCTTTTCCTGAGAAAGTACCTCCTGAAGGAATTGCAGTCAAGTTTATTGGTGAAGAATTTGATAATATAATATTTGAAAAATTTGAACTCGTTGCTGTTTCTTTGGTACAAGCTTGATATAATTGTTTTACTTCTTGGTCAGATAATGCACGATTGTAGATCGCGATATCGTCAATTTGTCCATTGAAAAATCTATTTACTTTATTTATGTAACTATCAGCCCCGAATAAAAGATCATTTTTTGTTTGACACAAAGAACCTATTTGCTTACTTTCGAATACTAATTTTCCGTTATAAAATATCTTTTGTCCATTTTTTTCATCATGAATAAAAATAAAGTTAATCCATTTATTTAATTCATTTAAATTAGTATTAGCTGAGTTTACTACCTGATTATTGACTGATGTTGCACCAACTAATACATTTCTGTTATCAATTAAACTTATTTGAACATTATAATTATCTCCATAATTATTACAATTTAATTGACCATACCATTTTGTTATTATTGCTTTTGCACCATCATTTACATTGGATGCATATGATTTTGGATTAATCCAACTCGATATAGTAAAGCTAGATGGATTTAAATTATTCGAATTCAAAATTCTTATATAATTTGAAATCCCATCAAAACTATACGCACTATTAACTTTTCCATCTCTATCTGCGGATAACGTAGCTCCGTTAACAGTTCCATTATTCCCATTTCCTGATTCATCAGTTGCATTACCGTTAAATGGCCACCAACCCACTAAACCATTTTTAGGTACATACGAAGGAACATTTTGAGCCATCAGTTGACTTACAAACAATGTAAGTAAAATTAAAAAACTGTATTTTTTCATCATTAAAATTTATTTTGGCAAAAATAGGTGATATCCTTCTAAAATCAAAAAAGACATAATGTAACTATAACATTTCGAGAATACTTATTGGAATAAAAAAGTAATGATTCGCTACTTCAAATAACCCTGTGCACGTAATTCCTTTTGAATTAAGGCTATATTTTCTGGAATCGCTTGATAATCTATCCAATTCATGTCCAAACCATGATAGATTAAGGTATCCATTAAGGTTGGAATTTCTATCATTTCCGTAACTAATTGTTCGAATAACTCTTGAAAATCAAATCGTAAATCTTCATGTAATGCTCTTACTTGTGTCAGGATCTTAAAAATTCGAGCGACTACATACGTGTTAAATTTAAAAGCATCGCCTTTGGAACACTGTTTCAAATTTGCACTGTTATTTTGTAGAGCGTTAATCAACATAATACAATTCAAATAAGGTTCTCCAAACTTATCTTTTGTTGTACTTACATGATTTGATATCATACCACTAACATCTCGTAAATTCATCATCAAAATTCCTGGTGAATAAAAATGATTTCTTATGGATTGAAAAAATGCTTCAATTTCTTGCTCAACCATATTTCGTAAATCTTCAACTGAACGTGTTTCTACCAACTCAAAATACAATTGATTTGCTAGTTTAATATCCTTTTTCAATAAACGAAGAATTAACTTATCCTTTTCCTTATTCGGTAAATGTACCAAAGCATCTTTAAAGTCTTGTTCAAATTTCATACTTTAAAAATAATGGAAATCTATAATAATTGAAAAATATGACAGCTTAAACACAATTAACACATATACCTTTTTGATTTATTATTCTCTAAATAATCCATTCATAAAAGAGTAAAACATAATTATTCTCTATTTGAGATGGAGAATAATTAATATTTACCTATATTTGAAATAGAGAAAAATAGTTTAGTATGAAAGAGATTTTGAAACAAGTGATTTTTGACCAAAGAGATAAAAAAGGCATCAATCCTTATGTAATACGAGAAATAGCCCCTTTTATATTAACGAGTAGAGAAATAGTCATTATTTCAGGAATTAGACGTTGTGGAAAATCGGTTTTATTAGATCAAATTAGAGATAAAAATATAGAGAAAGATTACTATCTAAATTTTGATGATGAAAGATTAATCTATTTTTCAACAAATGAATTTCAACTACTTACAGAAGTTTTTTTGGAATTGTTTGGTGAACAAAATACATACTATTTTGATGAAATTCAGAATATAAAAGGATGGGAACGATTTGTAAGAAGACTTTATGACGCTGGTAAAAAAGTATTTATTACCGGATCTAATGCCACAATGCTTAGCAAGGAACTTGGAACACATTTAACAGGTAGGTATATACAAATAGAGTTATACCCTTTTTCATTCAAAGAGTTTTTAGCTTATTATGAAGTGAAAATCAATCAGGAAATGATCTATTCTACGAAAGGAAAAATAGCATTAAAAATGAAATTTGATGAATACATGAAATTGGGAGGCTTGCCATTAAACTATGACCAAAAGAATCCAATGTTTATAAAAACACTTTACCAAAATATTTTATATAGAGATGTTATGATACGTAATCGTTTGGTCAATGAAAAAGAAATTTCCGAACTGTTATATGTACTAGCTTCAAACGTATCAAAACTCTCAACATATTCATCACTAGCCAAAACGATTGAGATAAAAAGCACAACTACCGTTAAAAATTATATCGAGTTCATCTCTAATACTTACCTATTATTTCAGATACCCGTCTTTGATTATTCTTTAAAAGTTCAATTAAAAAACCCGAAAAAAACATACTTTATTGACAATGCCATTGTAAAACAAATTGGATTCAGTTTTTCAGAAAATTTAGGAAGGGAATTAGAAAATATTGTTTTTTTAGAGTTAAAAAGACATTCTTTTGAAATTTATTACCATCATAAAAAAACCGAATGTGATTTTGTTATTCGAAAAAACAATAAAATCTTTATGGCAATTCAAGTAAGTGCTTATATTGATAGTAAAGAAACTAAACAAAGAGAAATAAATGGATTGATTGAGAGTCTTGAAATGTACGATTTAAAAACAGGCCTCATCCTTACATTAGATACTGAAGGAGAAGAATATCATAAAGATTTTACTATTAAAATAGTACCAATTTGGAAATGGTTATTAACAAATGATTTAAACTAAAAAAGACCGCTATCGCTAGCAGTCTTTTTTGTTTATTATCAGTTTTTTAATTATTCCAACACAATCTTGTTTGATTGGATCGTTTTGTTTTGTTGGTCGATTACCTCAAACAAATACATACCCGCAGCTCCCAAGGATTTTAATGGTATTTCTGTTTTTGGATTTTTCACCAATTGATTGTATACTTCTTTTCCTACAGCATCCAAGATTCTGTAACGGTAACCATCTAACGCTTTTGCATCATCAATTTCAATGTACAACACATCCGTTGTTGGATTTGGATACAAAGTCATACTCGTCATTTGATTTGCGTTGATTCCTGTTGTTAGTTTGAATTTTAGTTTTAAGATGGTGTCGTATTTTGTGACATTGTTTGTTATGGTAACTGTATCGTAAATGTTGTTCTTAATTGTAATAGTATCGTACTTAGTCACATTTTTTGTAATTGTTATTGTATCGTATTTAGTAATGTTTTTAGTAAATGTTACTGTATCGTATTTAGTTACGTTACATACATTACCTACGGAATCAACTATAATCGTAGATCGCGTAGCTGATCCTTTACATCCTTGTAGAGAAGTATAATTATAAGTAATTGTTTTCTTTCCTAAGGTTACATTAACAGGATTAAATGTTGCTCCATTTATTCCATCTCCGACAAAATTACCACCAGATGGACTAGCAATTAACTGAATAGTTTGTTGGGTTTTTAAGGTATAATCATTCAACCCGTTGAATGCTACAATAGGATTAGAATTTACAACAACAACTTGACTTGCGGATGCTTGACAACCAAAGCTGTTGAATACATTTACTACATATGTACCAGATTGATTCGCAGTAATTGAACTACTAGATGCTCCAGTATTCCATTGGTAACTTGTTCCTCCACTAGCTACCAAGTTTACAAAACCTCCTTGGCAAAAAGTGGTATTTCCTTGCGGGGTAATACTTGCAGTTGGATTTGGATTTACAGTAACTAAAGTAGCTGATGATGCAGTACTACAAGTACCATCCATTACTTTCACAGTATAATTACCAGCCGTTTTTGCTTGGTAAGTAGATGCCGTTGCTCCATTAATTATTTGTCCGTTATTATACCACTGATAAGTATAATTTGCACCCGTACTTGCATTTAGATTTACAAAACCTCCTTGACAAAAAGTGGTCTTGCCTTGCGGAGTTATTGTAGCTGTTGGGTTTGTGCAAGTAGGAGTTGAAGTATATAATGCAGTAATTTCTTGTTGGGTAAGAGCACGGTTAAAAAATGTAATATCATCTATTCTTGTTTTAGAAAATATTGAGCTTAAATAACTTCCAAAGGTTAGATCGGATTGATTTGGAGTAAATTTATAAGTTGAAATCCCAGAAGCTGCTAATTTTCCATTTAAATAAATTTTAGCATTTGGAAAATCATAGCTTATAACATAATGTATCCATTTACCTACCTGGTATGTATTTGGTTCAGTTAATACAATATCTTCAACATCTTGATGCCCAAAACTGAATCTATTTGGTATTCCAGTTTTTATTGTAAAATTTTTATTTCCTTTCATTATTAAATGTAATGGCCAACTTAAAATTGTTGCAGTATCATTTGCAAACCAAGCGGAAATAGTTAATTTATCTTCAAAATTGAATATTTGATTATTTTTGACCACAATATCATCATTTAACCCATCAAAACTATAGGCACTATTAGACTTTCCATCTCTATCAGTAGTCAACGAAGCACCATTTACCGTTCCATGATTCCAATTCCCTGATTCATCATTCGCATTTCCGTTAAATGGCCACCAACCTACTAACCCATTCGTAGGAACATACGAAGGAATGTTTTGAGCCATTGTTGGAAAAATCATTCCAACGCTCATAGCAATTAAAAAAAATAATCTTTTAACCATATAAAACAAGTAAATAAACCTACTCGTCCCGCAGTAGAAAAATTAAACCAATAAAAAAAGCGTGAGACAGCTGCTGTACTTGTTGTTGAGGGGGTCGAATCCCTATGCACGAAGCAAAGCAACGCCCACGCCTATGTCATGAGCGTTATACCTAAACTTCCCCGCGCAATTGAATTTTTCGACCTTTCAACAACAGGTTGTTTTAGCAAACGCTAATTTTTCTAATAAATCTCTCTCGTTTGAGATTAAAACAAAAATAGAGAAATTTAAAATAGGATGTGTAAATGAGTAGATTAATTTTTTTTGTTATTGAACACATTTTGTCACCTCCCTTTGTCCCTCCTCAAGGAGGGAAATTGTCCCTTCCTTTTTTTAAGTTTTTGATTTATTGAGTATTATCGTCATCCCTCCTTGAGGAGGGGTTGGGGAGGTGACAACACTAGGTATTGTCATCCCCCTTTATCCCCCTTCAAAGGGGGAATGAATTTACGCAACTTTAAGTCGCTGAATTATTGATTATTATCGTATTTCTACCTTTCTCCCCCTTCACTTCAACAAGTTCAGTGTAAACTTGGGTTAGATAAATTCTCGCAATAATAAGTTATTAAACCCCATATAGTGTTAAACTAAGAATATAAATTGAATGATTTTTTCAGGTATTTAAACCACAAAAAAATATAATATTTTGCGATTAATGAAAAGTGTTTTAGATTTGGATATTAACAAATTAAGTAATCAAAATATTAATTTTGTTATACTTTAAGATTTTAATAACTTTGTATATGCCTGAAATTAGTAGATTTTATGGGATTATTATTTATATGTTCTTCAATGATCATAATCCCCCACATTTTAAAGTGAAATATTCTGAATTTGAAGCAAATATTTTAATTGAAAATGGGTCGATTTTGAACGGTGATTTACCAATAAGTAAGTTAAAGCTTGTTGCAGCTTGGGCAGAGATCCATAAAGAAGAATTATTAGAAATGTGGAATTCAAAAGACTTTCATAAAATTGAACCATTAAGATAAATGTTTAGATTAACTAACATAACTATTTTAGATGCATTTCAAATTCAGTGTTCTTTTAATACTGGAGAAACTAAACTTTTAGATTTAACAACGGCATTAGATACATCGAATAAATTCGTAAAGAAATTACTAGAGAACAACTTTTACAAAACTGCAAAAATCGGATCTTTTGGAGAAATATACTGGGAAAATGTCGGTGAAATGAAAGATTATGATGGAACAGTAATTGCCTGCGAATATGATATTAGCCCAGAATTTGCCTATTTTCATTCTATTAAAATAGCTGATTGAATCATATCCTCCTCCTTTCTCCCCCTTCACTTCAACAAGTTCAGTGTAAACTCTGGGGGAAATAGATTTTCCTTTTTTTAAGTTGTTGACTTATTGAATATTATCGTCATCCCTCCTTGAGGAGGGGTTGGGGAGGTGATAACACTAGGTATTGTCATCCCCCTTTATCCCCCTTCAAAGGGGGAATGAATTTACGCAACTTTAAATCGCTGAATTATTGATTATTATCGTATTTCTACCTTTCTCCCCCTTCACTTCAACAAGTTCAGTGTAAACTCTGGGGGAAATAGATTTTCCTTTTTTTAAGTTGTTGACTTATTGAATATTATCGTACCCCTCCTTGAGGAGGGGTTGGGGAGGTGACAAAAATTAATCTTAGGTAATAAATAAAATGAACTTTTTTTGTAACTTTTAATAGAAAACCATGTTTTCGAATAATCATTATAATAAAAATCTCAAAGATTTTGCACGAGAATTACGAACTCAATCAGTTTCAAAAGCTGAAAAAATTATTTGGAAATCGATACTATCAAAGAATCAAACAGGTGAACGGTTTTTGAGGCAACGTCCAATCAATAATTTCATAGTTGACTTTTTTTGCCCAAAACTTTTATTAATAATTGAGATTGATGGTGTTTCTCATTTAAATAAAGGAAATTATGATCGATTCAGAGAAGATAAATTAAAATCTCTTGGATATAGTATCATTCGATTTTCTGAAGGAGAAGTTATTAATCAATTAGATGAAGTCTCAAACAAAATAAATCATATTGTTTATAGTTTGAATGAAGAAATTTAAAAGATAACTATCGAGTAAGAGAGGCGATAAGGTAAATGTTGTCACCTCCCTTAATCCCTCCTCAAGGAGGGAAATTGATCCTTCCTTTTTTAAGTTATTGAATTATTGAGTATTATCGTACTCCCTCCTTGAGGAGGGGTTGGGGAGGTGATAACACTAGGTATTGTCATCCCCCTTTATCCCCCTTCACTTCAACAAGTTCAGTGTAAACTCTGGAGGAAACAGATCTCCCTTTTTTTAAGTTGTTGAATTATTGATTATTATCGTCATCTCTCCTGCTTACACGGAGTTTATAGAAATGAGGATGGATTTTGAAGGTGACAACACATAGTTGAAAAAACAAAAACTTTTCTTAACTTCAATATCCTTTTAATATTTCTATGGAACAACCTACCGATATTACTGATCTTACCAAACGATTTATCAACCAAACCAATCGTTCCATTTTTCTAACAGGAAAAGCAGGTACAGGAAAAACTACCTTACTCAAAGAAATCATTCGAACTACTCACAAAAAAGCAGTGATTGTTGCTCCTACAGGTATCGCTGCGTTGAATGCAGGTGGCGTTACCATACACTCTTTTTTTCAATTGCCTTTTTCAGGATTTATACCAGAATTTAATGTTCCACCGACAGTATCTGAACAACTTAAATTAGAAACCAAAGATACATTAGTCAAACATTTTAAGTTTACAGGAAAACGAAAAGCAATCATACAATCAGTTGAACTTCTTATCATTGATGAAGTCAGTATGTTACGTGCTGATTTGCTTGATGCTATGGATTGGACCTTGCGTGCGGTTAGAAAAGAGAATTTACCTTTTGGTGGGGTGCAAGTGCTCTACATAGGAGATTTATTACAGCTTCCCCCTGTAATCAGAAACGAAGAATGGAATGTATTACGGAACTATTACAATGGTATTTTCTTTTTCAATGCACTCGTGGTGCAAGAAGATCCCCCATTATACATTGAACTTAAAAAAGTATATCGACAATCTGACGCAGATTTTATTCAAATATTAAATCACCTTCGAAATAACCTCATCACAAAAGAAGACATAGAAATACTCAATCAATACGTAAATCCTACTTTTTCAAGCAAAGACAACCCAGGCTATGTGACTCTGACCACACACAATTCAAAAGCGGATACAATTAACCAACAAGCATTGTATGAATTAAAAGGAAAGTCTTGGTTTTATGAAGCAGAAATCACCGGTGAGTTTCCGCCACACATGCACCCCATTGATGAAAAAACAGAACTAAAAGTCGGTGCACAGGTGATGTTTATAAAAAACGACCTTTCATTCGATAAAAACTATTACAACGGAAAAACAGGAGTAATTAAAAGTTTATCTACGGAAGAAATCTTTGTTTACTTTCCTGAAGAGAAAAAAACGATCGAAGTTGAACGCTATGAATGGCAAAACATTCGATACAGTTTAGATGATAAAACACAAGAAATCAAAGAAGAAGTCCTTGGTACTTTTGTTCATTATCCAATTAAATTGGCGTGGGCAATTACGGTTCATAAAAGCCAAGGATTGACCTTTGAGAAAGCTATTTTAGATGTTTCGCAAGTCTTTGCTCCAGGACAAGCTTATGTAGCACTCTCTCGATTACGTAGTTTAGAAGGATTGGTATTACTTAAACCTATTCAACTAAATGGGTTGGAAAATGACCGACAAGTAATGTCTTACACGACGCAACAGCCTGATGAATCTATCCTACCCAATTACTTATCCGAAGATACCATTCAATATATCTACAAACTACTAACCCAATCCTACGATTTCAGAGATTTAGCAACTGCTTGGAGAATTCACGATGCAAGTTACATCCCACTCGGCTCAAAAAGTGAAAAAGGAAAACAACGTGCTTGGTCAAACCAACAGTACGCAGTAATACAACCATTGGTGCAACCAGCAGAAAAATTCATCGCACAATTGCAAAAACTGTGCGCACAACGACCGATGAATTTACCTTATTTGTTGGAACGAATTGGAGCGGCTAATCAATACTTTATCAAACCATTGGATAATTGTGCATATAGTACCCTGAAAAAGATTGAAGAGATGAAACGGGTGCGTAAAATGAAAACATACATCGAAGAACTAGAAGAGTTAGACGAGTTACATTTTAAAATAGTAATGGGTTTAAAAAGGTGTGCGTTGGTTATAAAACGATTGATTAATAACGAAGAAATCACCAAGGAATCCACTTGGACTCCCGAAATATTAGGGTATAAAGAAGATATGCTTGAGCGTATAAAATCTGCCCTTCAACAAACTCAGGGTGACTTATTAGTAGGAGTGGAAGAGGATGCACCACAAAAAACAATAAAAAAGAACGAAAAAGACCAAGAAAAGTCAAAGAAAACAACCTACGAAATCACCTTGGAGTTATTCAAAGAAGGAAAAAACATACAAACAATCGCGTCTGAAAGAGTGATGTCAGTAGGAACAATCTACAGTCACATGACTCGATTAATACAATCTGGAGACATAGAGATCAGTCAAGTCATGGAGAAAGAAAAACTAAAAGCTCTGGAAAATGCTTTTGAAGACTATAACGAACAATCGCTTACTCCTTTAAAAGAACAAGTAGGAGATGCCTTTTCTTGGGAAGAATTAAAATTATATCGTGCTAGTTTGAATACGAACGATTAAATTTACAAGCTCAATTTGAATACTACCAAATGAAATACCTTTATATCATATTAGTCCTTGTTTTTGCTTCTTGTGGAGAAAAACAAAAAACAAAAAACAGTTCCACCTTAACTAAAAAACACCTGGATAGTCTAATCAAAATCTATCCTGATAGCGTTCCATTATTAGTTGCACGCGGGAATAAATTGCTAGATAAATATGATTTTTACGGTGCCCTTGCAGATGGTGCAAAAGCATTTCATCTAGATAGCAACAACTGGGAAGCAAGATTTCTATATGCAAATGCGTTAAATAACAGAGCTGATAGAAGTGTTGTAGATATAGATCAAGCACAAAAACATTTTCTTACACTCATTAAAAGTCATCCAGGAAACAAAAAAATGTACGTGGCTTTAGCGTCAACCTATTCCCAACAACGAGATTTTGAAAAATCATTTCAATATATCAATACAGCGCTTCGAATCGATGTAAAATATCGAGATGCTTACGTAATGAAAGGAACAAATTATTTGGCTTTAGGAAACAGAAAATTAGCTAAATCCTCTTACGAAACAGCAGTACAACAAGATCCAAAATTTTTCGAAGGCTACCTAGCTTTGGGGTATTTATATTCCGAAGACAACGAACCGATTGCTATAGAATACTTTAGAACAGCTGCAGAATTAAAACCAACCTCTACAGATGCTCTTTATGGAGTTGCATACAGTTTACAACAACAACGTAAATTAGAAGAATCATTAGCATCCTACAGACATTTATTAGAAGTGAAACCAAGTTTCTACCTAGCGCTTTTTAATCAAGGATATATCAAGCAATTTGAACAAAACCAGATTGACAGTGCTGTACATTATTATGATTTAGCAATTCAATTACAACCAAAATTTGTAAAAGGATGGCATAATTTAGGCTTATGTTATGCTGCTCAAGGAAGAAAAGCAGATGCTATGCGCGCATTTAGTACCGCATTGAAGTACAATCCAAATTTTGAGATATCTCGAATTGAAGCAAACCGTATTCGATGAATCAACAAAGTAAAATCATACAACTCATTGGAGATTTATCAATTCCATTGTTAGGTTATTATTTTTGGGATTGGAATATTTATTTCATCTTGTTCTTCTATATTTTAGATGTTCTAATTTCTACAGTTTTTACATTTGTTAAAACATACAAAATCAATCAATACCAACAAACCAAACAATGGCCTTGGATTCACATCGGTCTGATTTTGTTGGGATATATAATTACGTTCTACCTACTCTATTTCTTAATCTATCAAATTTATCCTAAAGCTGATTTAACATATCAATTCCATCAATTTTTGATGCATAAAGATATGGGGATGCCCCAATGGATTCTATTATTTCCACTTTTGATATTGGGTGGATATTCTATTTATAGAATCACTTTTTTAATGCCCAAAGCATACGAAACAACCCCGATAAAATCTCTATGGCACGAACACATCAAAGTCTTTTTACTCATAATTGCAGTTATTGGATTATTACTAGGTATATCTACTTGGATTGTTTTTCCTGATTGGCTTTATGTTTGGGGAGTCATCTTAGGTAGTAGCTTATATCGTAATTTGATTTCAAGGGTTTAATTGGGTAAAACTCTTCTATAACCTAAAATTTGGTTTTTGGAAAAAGGCTTTAAACAAACTGCACCCCCTTGATTTCCTCCATAAACATAAACTAAATTAGACGCTTTGTCTTCTTTGATGAAAAACCCTACATGACCTTGCCATCCGGTTTGCTTTACTCTCCAAAATATAACTAAATCACCTGGTTGTGGATCTTTTACTGGTTGACCCATTTTTAACCAAGATCTTGCTAGTAAGGTATTAGGATGCTTATACCCTTGTTTTTCCATACAAAAATTAACAAATGCAGCACACCAATTGACCTCATCATTTTTAATAGATGTAAACCCAATTTTATAAAAAAACTGCATTACTTCAGGATTATTACCGCTTAAACAACTAGCTACATTATTGTACATAAAAGCAGTTTGCAAACATTTTTTTTGCGTCTCATTTAATGGTACCCCACAGTATTGTTCTACTGTATCAATAAATTGATTTTTAGACATTTTCTCAACTGTATGTACAATCGTAGGTGTTTCCGTTTTTAATGGTTTAGTTTTTACTGTAGGAACAGTAGCATCAATTAACTTTTTGTTTATTCTTTGTTTTTCTAATTCAAAAATTTTATAAATCTCCACTGAATCACCATAAATAGCGACAATAGTTTGCACCCTTGTTAAACTTTTTGCTGGATATTTAGCAAATTCGCTTAAAGTGATTTCTATCGATTTTTTCTTGATTATCTGTAATAAATTCGTATCGGATTTAATAAGCATATTCGTTTTAGGATCAGTGGTATTTAATCCTATTTTTAAATGTTTTAAGACCTGATCTACCAATGTACCTTTCCACTTAGTTTTATTTAATTGATACAAACTCATTGCAAAACAATAGTTAGTGATTGATTTTTTAGCATCTTGTTTTAAACTTCTCTTACCCAACGTAACCACTCTATCGTAATGATTATGAACGTAATTCCATGAAATTCTATAACTATTTAAATCAAATTCCATTGCATTTGTTTTAGAACACAAAAAAATGAAAATCAAAAGGGGAATCACTCTTTTCATGACACAGAAGATTTATAAAAGAATATAAAAGTGTAACGAATAAATTATTCGATTTAGTATGCGAGCTTCTTTTATTTATTTTTCAAATACTAAATTTCTTTCCATTGCGTTTTATATTTATCTAGTGTCCTAAAAATCATATTATAAAAATGAAACCAGTATACTACATCCTTTTTTTTATTTATACTTTCTCTTTTGGAAGTCAAAAAGACAAATACATGGTTTTTTTTAAAGATGAAATCGTAGATGCTTCCACATTTCTTATAAAATCAAATAAAGTTTTTAATCATTCTTGCAAAAAATATAAACATTCTAAAGAATTGGTAACTGCAATTATTTACCCTGAATTATTACGTTACAATTACCTCAAAGACTTTTTTGAAACAAGTAGCCTTGAACTTATATATGTAAATTATGGTTCAAAAGCAGCAGATTTCTCCATTGGTCATTTTCAAATGAAGCCATCTTTTGCTGAAAAAATTGAAAATTATATTCTTAAACATAAACAAAGTTTAAACGCATATAAATCGTTGAATATGAACAAATCATTCGAAAAAAAAGAGCAAAGAAAAATTAGGGTACAACGACTCAAAAACTTGTATTGGCAACTATTATACTTACAGGCATTTATAGATGTTTGCATACACAAATACCCCTGCTTAAAAAAAGAAAGTCGAAAAAATAAACTTCGATTTTTAGCAAGCTCATATAATATTGGAATAAATTATTCGTTTAATGAAATAAAGAGAAGAAGTAGTTTCAACTTTTTTCCATTTGGATCATCATATAACGGAAATCAATTTTGTTATGCGGACATTTCTTATGCGTATTATATATCAAAAACAAAAAAGAAAAGCTTATGAGAAAATAATTACTTAACCTTTAAATTCAGTAGTCATGAAACCAATATATAAATTAATCATCGTATGTGTTTGTATAAGTAGTGTTTTCTCTTGCAATCAAAAAACTACTAAATCTATTAGTAGTAACAAACAAAAATCGGTAGTGAGATCTCCATTTAAAAATGTGAATCTACCGATAGAGACCTTCGTTGTTAATCCAGGGCAAGATCAAATCCTGACAACAGCCAATGGATCGAAGATCATTATAAACAAAGAAAGTTTAGTTAATGAAAATGGAGAACTAATCAAAGAACCCGTTACCATTTCATTAGAATCATTTATGGATCCAGCAGAAATAATGACCGCAGGAATCCCTATGAAATATAGCGATGAATCGACTAAATCAAGCCCTTTTCAATCTGCAGGTATGTTTGATATTCAAGCTACTACAAATTCAGGAACAAAAGTGATGATTAACCAAGCACATCCTGTTTCTATGGAATTAGCAACCTATCGCACAGAAAAAGGATTTGACAATTACTATTTGGATACCATGACTGGAAAATGGACAAAAACTGAAGCGGATAATTTACATTTAAATTTAGACAAAGAAGATGTCAAAAAACAACTTGCAAAGTTAAAATCAAAAACAGCTTTTAATGGTAATTTATTTGTTTTCAATTTTAATTTATTGTTAGATGAATTTTTAAATGATAATTATGAAAGCATTTATCCATATATCGTAAATAAAAAGAAAAAATTACCATCTAAATTATTAAAATACGGAGTTGAAGCAGAAGATATTTGGGATTATCAATTAGTAATGCTGAACAATAACGAAGTTCCTGCAGCTCTAATCGTTTGGGAAAAAGTATCGAAAGAAAAATTCCCTATATGGACTAAAAATCAAAATGCAAAACATCAAAAATTAGATGGTAATCTTTATGAACTTTCTATAGAAAATCCGAATAATAAAGGTGAAATCTTCAAAACTAAAATAAGACCTAAAATGACGATTAAAAGTTTGTTTAAAGTTGATCCAGAAAAATGGTCTTCTGATTTTGCTCAAACGTTAAAAGAAATAGAAGAACAAGAAGTTACTTTATCTAAAATGAATGATTTATCAAGAACATTACAAATCAATCAATTTGGGATTTATAACTGTGATCGTCTATACAAAGAACCTAATTCGTATCTATCAAATGTAGAATTTACATTCCCTAAAGGAAAACATGGATTCACACCAGATCGTATATTTTATGTTAGTACACGAGATAAAATATGTATTGACTACGAGATTCGCAAAGAAAATACGTTAACACTTTGTAGCGATCCAACAGCATCATTATTTACTGTACTTGAAGGAGATGTTCTTGCCCAAGTACCATCAGAAGAGCTAATGAAATGTTCTAATGAAAAACTTGGAAAACAGACGCTTACTTTTAAATCAAAAGCAAAAATTCATAGTGTCAAAGACTTAAAAAAGTTAATGGGTATTTAAATAAGAAAAGGGTGTCCGAAAAATTTCGAGACACCCTTTTATAAATTTAATTTAGTTGATTATCTTTTTCTTGGAGTCTTTATTCTTCCTTTGTGCATTTGCGCCATACGCATTTGATTCTTAGAAGGTATTGCTCCTGTAAGTTGATCTCTCATCATTGAAATTTGATCTTTCAAAATGCCATTTTCATCTAACTTCTTAGCTTCACTTAACAAAGAAAGCGCTTCTTGTCTTCTTCCTGTTTGAGCTGTTAAGCCAGCTAAATGCATTCTGGCCATCGCATTATCTTGCTTCGTTCTCAATCCCATTTGCAGCGCTGTACGCATTAATTGCTCGCTTTTTGCAAAACCCATTTCTTGAGCTCCCATCATTGCCTTTAAATATAGAATATAAGCATGTTGCTTTTTAGGAAGCAAATCAGGGCGTGTTATTTTTTTGATATAATCGTGCGCTTTCTCTTGATTTCCTACACGCATTTGATTCAATGCCATAATCATGTATACATTTCTAAAAAATGTCAATACAACCAACGCGGTAACAAAAATCATCACTATTCCCCATCCCCAATGACCTGTTCCAAAAGAGTAAACCGTTAAAAATAAAGATGCTGCGGTAAGAATACAGCGAATAATAAAACCTAACATATAAAATAATTAATCGATAGTTGCTATACACTTCAACTCAATCGCAATGGGAGTTGGTAAAGAATTGATTTCACAAGTAGTTCTACAAGGTAAATTATCTTTAAAATATTCAGCATACAAACGATTATACGTATGAAAATCACGCTTCATATTCACTAAGAAAACAGTTACATCAACCAAATTTTCCCAACTAGAACCTGACTCTTCTAAAATTACTTTCACATTTTCAAAAACACTTCTACATTGTGCTTCAAAATCAAACTCAATGAAGTTGCCGTTTTTATCTAATTTCAATCCTGGAACTTGAGAATCAGTAGCATCTGAACCTGCTGTACGTGGTCCAACTCCTGATAAAAACAACAAATTCCCTACTCTTCTTGCATGTGGATATAAACCTACTGGCTTGGGTGCTTTTGATGTTGATATTCTTGAATTATCTGACATAATTGTAATTTTTGATGCAAATATAAGCAAACTAAAAAAGATATTCCTTATTTACTACCTAACGATGATAGGTTTTGAAACTTGTTTAAAATCTGAATTTATTAAATTGATATAGTAAGTACCTTTTGCAAAATCTGAAACATTTATATCAACAGAATTAACGTTTTTATTGAAATCAACTTCTTTAATAACCTTTCCTACGACATCTGTTAGTTTTATTTTATCAACTTTAAATTGAATATCCCATTTTACATTTACATGTTCATTCGTTGGATTAGGATAAATAATCAATTGATTTTCATATATCTCATCTATTTTAGTAGTTTCCTTTTTCTGACTACTTATTGATAAATTGTCTAAATTAAGATCATTTACACCTTTATACATAAACTTAATTAAAGTAAACTGTTTTAAATAACTCCTATCGAAATCAGTAATCTCAATACTATTCCAATTTATAGTATCTTTTATTAATTTTTCATTTAGATTTAATTCAGAAATTTTATTCCAAGACATACCACAATCATCTGATAAAAAGATAAATAAAGTGTCTTTATCAGCATTATTTTTAATTGTTTTTTTAACGTCGAAATTTATAAATACAGGAGTAGTATCTTTTAATTTAGAAAAATTTAATTGTTTAGATATTATTGAACTATAATGAGCATTATCTGGTTTTAAAGTTAAAAACTGATTAACACTATTAGCTGTTTTTGTTAATTCTACGTTTTGTACATTGCTCGGATTATACCAAAAATTATTGATTTGAAGAGATTTAATAGTATCAAAATTTTCTATAATTGGAAATGTCATCTTAGATGCATCAACAAGTACAAACCCTGATTTTGTTATAGATTTTGTTGAGAATCCGTTACCAGCTGACAATGTCACATTATATAATCCTGGCTTAGTATATATAATAATTGGACGTTGTTCAATTGATGAACTTGGATACCCCCCTTGAAAAGTCCATTTCCATTGGGTAACATTCGAAGATAGGGTGTCACTAAAAAACACATTTGTACCCAAACAACTGAAATTATTTTTTGATACAAAATCTACATTATCGATTGTATATTCATATTTTGAATTTCCTGTAGGAGAAATTACAAGAGTATCTACTGGACCTGAAGGATACAAATTAATATCATCTAAATAAAGATTATTTCCACCATTACCTTCAAACTCAAATTTGACTCTCGCATTAGAGTTCCAAAAAGAAGATGAAATATTAGTGATATGAACTACTTTCCAATCAGCTTTAGAAGAAGGTTTCCAATCTACTGAAGCAATTAAATCATTTAGACTACTACCTGATAGTGTACGTCTAACAGTCCAAGTCTTACCACAATCACCTGAAAAATAAACCCTTAATATCTCAGAATCCGTTGATAATATTTTTCTGTATGCATATTTAAAACTTAAAGTTACATCGGTCTGATTTTTTACTGATGATAAGTCAAAAGGAGCTGAAACAATAGCATCAATACTTTTAGTTTTGTCTTTAAAATTATTTAAAAATAAAGAAACAGTGTCTGAATAACCTACCCCATTATTTATTTTAAAAGATTGATTATTAGCATCATTTACCACAGTCCAATATTGGGAATTTGATATTGATGAAATCTTTTGAAAATCTTCATAAAATGGTAATTTTAACGGCAATCCAGTAACCGTAATTGCGCCATCTACCGTCTTTGTTAACGACTTAACTCCATCAGAAACTGTTAGACTTACAGTATACTTTCCAGGCTTGTCATACACTACTTTAGGATTCACTTCGTTCGAATAAGATGGTTTTCCTCCAGGAAATAACCATTTTCTGCTAGTTACATTATTAAATGAAACATCTGTAAAAGTTACTTCAGATCCTGAACAAATTGGATTTTTTTCATAATTAAAATCAACCGTACATAAAGTTTGGTTTAAAATACCAACTTGTCTTAAGTTTGACTCACTTGAAATAATATTTCTACCACCAATTGTAGAAAGCAAAGCTACTCGCATTCTATCAACCTGCCCCGGAGTAAACATCCTATTACAATAGGAATAATCCATGTAATTTTCTACATTCGCTCTTGGACCACATGTTTTCTCGTCTAACTTGCAACTGGTAACCCCCATTGTCGGTGGAGTGTCATCTACCTGATCTTGAACAGGATCATTACAACTAGCAGAATTTCCAGGATTATTATTTGGCCCCCAAGTATGCATCAAGTTTAACCAATGTCCTACTTCATGCGTTAAAGCTCTACTTTTTATTGCATTTGATGTACCTATACTACCAACATATACAGGTAATATCCAAATTGCGTTGGTCATTAAACTTCCATTTCCATACGGTCTGTAAGTATACCCAGCAGCACCTCCCAATGCTTTACAAATAAAAATATGCATGTATTTATTCCCCGTCCATTCGCCTCTGTAAACATCGTTTCCAGCTTTTATCAATGCAACTTGCTTACTTCCATTCGTCGTTGTATCCGTTGTATATGTTCTGGTTATACCTCTAAAACAAGTCCCATCAGGAGCAATAGTAGCCATCTTAAATTCAATTTCTACATCTGATGGTAGGGAACTAAAATCTGGATGAACACTTTTAGCGTCAGCATTTTGCAACCTAAAATCTCTATTTAAAATTGCTAACGCATCAAAAATTTGTTCGTCTGAAATATTTTCTACCCCTCCACTATGCAAAACGTGAAATACAACCGGAATTGTATACACTGTTCCTCGTTTTCTACCACTTGATTTATATCTTGCCTCTTCCCGCCTAAACTGAGCATCCTCCTCCTCATACTGTTTTCTGAATTCAGGATCTAATAATAATTCTTGCAGTTTTTTATGTGTTGTACAATATTCTACATCTTCTCCTGGCCTAGCATTTGTATAATCAATGTTTTGACCATATAATCCTGTTAAAACAAAAACAGAAATAAACAATATATAATTTCTCATAAACGATATTTTAAATACATAATATCCTATATGAATACTATGATAACAAATATATAACAATTTATAGACTTAAATGGTTGTAAAAAGTTGCCATAATCTGTAACTTTTTTAATGTATCTTTGAAATCCAATACAAGTCAATCATTTAAATTAAATGGAATATAATTTTCGCGAAATCGAGTCCAAATGGAAAAAGTTTTGGGCTGAAAATCAAACTTTCAAAACAGAAGATAACTCTGATAAACCTAAATTTTATGTGTTAGACATGTTTCCTTATCCTTCTGGAGCAGGACTACATGTAGGTCACCCACTAGGGTATATCGCTTCAGATATTTATGCACGTTATAAAAGATTAACTGGTCATAATGTACTGCATCCAATGGGATATGATTCATTTGGATTACCTGCTGAACAATATGCTATCCAAACAGGACAACATCCAGTAATCACAACTGAAGATAACATTGCGCGTTACAGAGAACAATTAGACAATGTTGGTTTTTCATTTGATTGGTCAAGAGAAGTCCGCACATCAAGTCCGGAATATTACAAATGGACGCAGTGGATTTTTGCACAATTATTTGATTGCTACTATGATTATAAAACCAATAAAGCAGAAAGAATTTCTAAATTGATCTCCACTTTTGAACAAGATGGAAATGGAAATGTAAACGCTTGTGCTGATTGTGAAGTGATTTTCACTGCAGAAGATTGGAACACGTATTCTCCAAAAGAAAAAGAAGATATCCTTCAAACCTATCGTTTGGCTTTCTTGGCGGATTCTTGGGTAAATTGGTGTCCTAAATTAGGAACCGTTCTTGCAAACGACGAAATTATCAACGGTGTTTCTGAACGTGGTGGTCACCCAGTGGAACAAAAATTAATGCGTCAGTGGTCTATGCGTATCAAGGCATACGCTGAACGCTTACTAACAGGATTAGACACATTGGATTGGACTGATTCTGTAAAAGATATACAACGAAATTGGATTGGAAAATCAACAGGTTGTTCACTCTTCTTCCCTCTTTGGAGGGGGAATGAGGGGGAAGAAATTACCTATTCTCAAGATAACATTGAAGTTTTCACGACTCGCCCTGATACCGTTTTTGGTGTTTCATTCGTTGTGTTAGCTCCTGAACATCCTTTAGTAGAAGAAATTACTACGGCTGAATACAAAGATGCTGTGGAAGCTTATAAAAAAGCGGCATCGTTAAAAACAGAAAGAGATCGTCAATCTGACGTGAAAAACATTACCGGACAATTTACAGGTGGTTATGTTCTTCATCCATTTACAAACGAAAAAGTACAAATTTGGATTGGTGATTATGTACTTGCTTCTTATGGAACAGGTGCTGTCATGGCTGTGCCTTGTGGTGACCAACGCGACTGGGATTTTGCAAACCATTTCAATTTAGAAATCAAAAATATTTTTGAAAACATTGATATTTCTGAAAGTGCTTACGCTGAAAAATCAGGTAAAATTGCGAATTCAGATTTCCTATCTGGTTTAGAAATTAAAGAGGCGATGAAAATAGCCATCGAAGAAATTGAAAAACGTGGTTTAGGAAAAGGAAAAACAAATTACAGATTACGTGACGCGGTGTTTTCAAGACAACGTTATTGGGGTGAACCTTTCCCTGTTTATTATAAAAATGGAATCCCAACGATTATTGAAACGCAACATTTACCCATCATCCTTCCTGAAGTAGAAAAATATTTACCTACAGAAGACGGTGAACCACCATTAGGAAATGCTAAAACTTGGGCTTGGGATACAATTAAAAATACAGTTGTTTCTAACGAACTGATTGATAACGTTTCTGTATTCCCACTAGAATTAAATACGATGCCAGGTTGGGCAGGTAGTTCTTGGTATTTCTTACGCTATATGGATGCAAACAATGAATCAGAGTTCGTAAATAAAGAAAAAGCAGACTATTGGAAAAGTGTTGATTTATACATCGGTGGTTCTGAACACGCTACAGGTCACTTATTGTATGCTCGTTTTTGGAACATGTTCTTATTCGACCAAGGGTATATTTCTTTTCCTGAACCTTTCCAAAAAATGATTAATCAAGGAATGATTTTAGGAAGAAGTAGCTTTGTTTATAGAACGTTAGAAGGAAATACCATAGTTACTGCTTCGAAGAAAAATGAATACAATACGATTCCATTACACGTAGACATTTCCTTAGTTGACAATGATAAATTAAACATCGAAGGATTCAAACAATGGCGTTCAGATTACGCTGATGCTGAATTCATTTTAGAAGATGATGGCACCTACGTTTGTGGGTTTGAAGTTGAAAAAATGTCTAAATCAAAATTCAATGTTCAAACTCCTGATGAATTAGTTGAAAAATTTGGTGCAGATACTTTACGTATGTATGAAATGTTCTTAGGACCGATTGAACAAGCAAAACCTTGGGATACCAAAGGCATAAATGGGGTAAGTAATTTCTTACGTAAATTCTGGAGATTATTCCACCAAGGAGCTGATTATGCTTTTGAAATCACTGAAAGCGAACCAACTAAAGATGCGTTAAAAACATTACACAAAACCATTCAAAAAGTAACCGCTGATTTAGAACGATTCTCTTTCAATACAGGCGTTTCAAACTTTATGATTGCTTGTAATGAATTAAGCGATCAAAAATGCAATAACAGACAAATATTATCTGATTTAGTTGTTTTATTATCTCCATATGCACCCCATATTTGTGAAGAATTATGGATGAAATTAGGAAACGAAGCAGGATCTATCAATAAGGCAACCTATCCTAAATTTAATGAAGCATATTTAGTTTCAGATTCATTCTCTTACCCAATTTCTTTCAACGGAAAAGTACGTATCAAAGTAGATTTACCATCTTCAATGAATGCTAAAGAGATTGAAGATCACGTAATGGGAATGGCAGAATTGAACAAGTACTTAGAAGGAAAACAACCTAAAAAATTGATTGTTGTTCCTGGAAGAATTGTGAATATTGTAGTGTAACTAATTTATTTTCCCTCCTTGAGGAGGGAAGAAGATAATACTCAATAATTCAATAATTTAAGATAGAAACAATCTCTTTCCCCCAGAGTTTACACTGAACTTGTTGAAGTGAAGGGGGATAAAGGGGGGGGATATCTAATTAGGTCACCTCCCTTAATCCCTCCTCAAGGAGGGAAGAAGATAATACTCAATAATTTAAGATAGAAACAATCTCTTTCCCCCTTTGAAGGGGGATAAGGGGGATGACAATAAATTTGATCTCCCACAAGTTTACACTGAACCTGTTTAAGTAAAGAGTCCCGATAGCTATCAAAAAGTATGAAGAAAAATTAATCCATTCATTTAAACTTATAATTTTAAAAATTTCTATCTTTGTTTTAATCTCAAACGAGATGTATTTATTTAAAAATAAGCGCATTCATTGTTCCACGCTTTTATATTTTTTAATTTCTACTACGGAACAAGTAGAACTCAAATCTCTTTAATATGGTAAAAAATGTACTTTTTTTAATAACATTCATCTTGGGAATCATTCTTCCTACTGTTGCACAAAAAATACCTGCTTACGTACCAACAAATGGGTTAGTTGGTTGGTGGCCTTTTAATGGAAATGCAAATGATGAAAGTGGTAACAATAATAACGGAACAGTGAATGGTGCGACATTAACCACGGATAGAAATGGAATAGTTAATAGCGCTTATAGTTTTGATGGGGTTGATGATTTTATTAATATTCTAAATAACAATAGTATATGTCCTACATCATCTATTTCGCTTTGTTGTTGGATTAAAAGTCGAAGTACTGCTAATTTTGATAGAATCATTAATAAAAGCCATAATGTAGCACAAAATTATGCGACATATCAATTACTAACTAGAAATGCAAGTATGAATACAACTCCAGGTTTTACTTTAAGATTTGGAACAGGAATTTCTGGGTCATCAAATGATTATTCATATTCAGGTGACAAAATAGGTAAAGTATATTTTGATAATTGGCAGTTTATAGTAGGTACTTGGGATGGATTAACAATGAAATTTTATCAAAATGGAAATTTAATTTCAACGATACCGAGAACTGGTTCATTACACTATACTAATGGTGATTTACAATTCGGGAAGGGAACCGGTGGAACAGGACTACAACAATTTTATAAAGGAGAAATTGACGATATCTCCATTTACAATCGTGCATTATCCGACCAAGAAATAAAACAACTATATGAAGGTTGTTCAAAAGAAACGGCAATGTCTTCTAGTTTTAATTCTGTAGTTTACACAACAAATGGTAGTGTAAATTTATCAGCTAATCCAACTGGTGGAATTTTTAAGGGAGATGCCGTTACAAACAATGCGTTTGATCCAACAAAAGGTAAATTAGGTAAAAATCAAGTAAAGTATAACTTCAAAAATTCTTCAGGTTGCTCTGACTCAACAAACTTTGCTATGATATTAGTAGATACAGTAGGAAATAAATGTAGTACCTATGACACTCTTAAAATCAAAGTAAAACTTACTACAGGAATTAACAAAGACCAATATACCAACGTAACGGTTTATCCTAACCCAACTTCAGACATACTTGTCATCGTTACCCCTGATGAAAAAATCTTGTCTGGTTACAAATACCGCATTTTAGACATCCAAGGAAAAGAAGTATATAACGCTTCTATTTCAACTGCTAAAACAGAAATAGATATCAATAAACTTGGATCTAAAGGAGTGTATATTTTACACATCGTAGATGC
This sequence comes from Flavobacteriia bacterium, assembly GCA_947464135.1. Lineage (GTDB taxonomy): Bacteria > Bacteroidota > Bacteroidia > Flavobacteriales_D > Crocinitomicaceae > CANHVK01. The sequence continues at coordinate 26,760 of CANHVK010000019.1, forward strand.
AAATGGCACATCGATCGAAAACAAAAAAATTGTATTAGAATAGTATTATTCTTTTCATAAAATTTCAAAACGCTTCACAGATTTGTGGAGCGTTTTTTTGTGTTTACCAATTAGATGTCATCATCTCCATTTCTTTGTCACTCGGATATAAACCAGGAAATAACATCGGTGAAAATATAATTGGATAATTAGGATAATAAATTACATTTTTACCAACTTTTCTTGTCTTGAGTAATTCTAAACGAATTAAATTATCAATTAACAATTTCAATGTTTTATCTGAAAAATTCGTAATTCTCATTGCATCTGTTTTATTTAATTCTCCTTTAACAAATAACTCTGTGAGGATATACCTTGATTCTGTGCGCATTTCGTCGCGAATAACCATCATATCAACAAACTTATTTATACGAAGCAACATACTATTTAAATCAAGTATCTTTGACATATAATCAATTTGATCGAGTGCAATAGATATAAAAAAAGAACAAAATTCATTCAACATTTTATTGGAAAGATTTCCCCTTCCATCGTAATCATTATAACGTTTTAAATCAGCATTAGCTAATCTAACTTTATATTCCTTGTTATTACGAGCAAGCCCTCTAGAAATTGACCACAATCCATTTGCGTCTAAGTTTTCATATATAAAAAAAGCATCAGAAAATAACCGTACAACCCTTCCGTTTCCATCCAAAAAAGGATGTATCCAAACTAAACGATGATGTGAACAAGCAATTGAAATAATTCGTCTTATTTTAGATTTATTATAATTCAACGTTGGATTATAAAATTCTTCAAATCGATCCATAAAAAGCGGTAACTTTTCAGAAAAGGGAGCTATATGTCGACCTACTTCAACTTCACTATTTCTTAATTCACCCGGAATAACATATTTAATCAATCCCTCTTTACTTCGAATTTTTTTAAAACTTTCAGGTAATAACTCATAAAACTTTTTATGTAAGAATTGAATAAAATCAGTTGATGTAGGGACATCGGTAAATTCACTAGATTTAATCAAATGTGTAATTTCTTCGTGTAGTTGTATATGTGCACGAGCTTCTATTTGTAAATCTCTTTTAACAAGGTCTTCAGAATAATCATTTCGTAAAGCACGTGCAATATCAATTGGATGTGTATCATGACCCTCTATTAAATTTGAATAGTAACTATTCATAGGACGTAACATATCCGCAATTGATCTTACTGTGGAAGGTGGTAAAGAATTAGAAAGATTTGATGCCTTCTCTATTAATTGTATAGATAATTCTTCTAATTCTAATATAATTTCATCAGGAAACAAAGGCTCCATTGCATTAGGAGTCATATAAAATAATGTATTCTCATCCATTGAACAAAAATACTATTTTTATAACAATTTAATGAATAAAATTCCGAACGTTATTCCGTTAATTAAATATTTTATTTACAAGTATTTAATTAATAAAAATTGAATGTCATTCCGGTGGTGATTCCGATGGTATATTACTAGATATCATATTTTTTATCACCACTCAATTCAACTATTCCTTATACGTTCGTTTTTTGATATCAAGCAATAATACTTTTTCCGCATCAGCTAACTTTTGTATGGAAAGGTAATCACCACCTCCGCTTACAGCCACTTGTTGCATGTTTTTAGCGTCTGTAGGAGAATTTTGAATGCCAACTACTGAAATGATCATCCCTTTTGATTTATATTCATCTAAAGATTGAATGTAGTCCTTGGAAGACTTGTTAAACGCTCCGTCTGTTATAATGTATACCAAATTTACCCCATCTGCTAGAAAAGCATGATTATTGGTCTTGCACCCCAACTTAATCCCTTCTCCACCTGCAGTCATACCACCTGCTTTAATAGTGCTAATCACTTTTTGAAGCTGTTCTTTATTTACCCCGTTTACCGGTTTTAAAATAACATCCGCTTCTGTGGCATAAGAAACGATACTAATCTTATCTTGTTCTCGCAACATCGAAGCCAATTCCAATAGACTAAATTTCATTAATTCCATTCGATCTCCGATTTTCATCGATGAAGAAATATCAATAACAAAAGTCACATTGACAGGATTGAAATGAGTATCATCAAAACGTTTTAAAGGAATACTATCAAGTGGAAGTTTAACATCATTTTTAACGACGATTGAATCAATAATTTTATTATTTTCTTTTTTAGTTTCAACTAAAATATCTTTTTTAATTTCATCGTTATAAAATACTGTATTATTATTAATTTCTTTATCTAAATAAATAGTTACAATATTATATTTTATATTAACATATTGTCCTTTTTCGGAAGAATTATATCCTTTTTTAACAACATAAAAATAGGTAAACCCTAAAGGAAAATCCTTGCTTACTTTTCCATCTTCATTCGTTTTCCAAACGGCCTTTTTTATACCATTTTGAATCAGTAACACAGAAGCATTCGCAATCGGTTCTTTTGTTTTATTATCATAAACTTCAACGCGCAACTTAAAATCAGTTGCATTTGGTGCTGGCCTATCGTTAAACGTAGGACAAGCCTGCATTCGCGCTAAAGGATCAGTTAAAGGTTCTTTTAATACGCCTGTAATATGAAGTATGGTCGGTTCTGATTTATCGCTTGTGTAAACACTGATATCATAAGAAAACCTACCTAAATTCTTTGGATTTGGTTGCACTCGAAAAATAAGCACCGAATCTTTCTCCGCTCCTTTATTCGTGTACAAACACGCTACTTCTTTCGGGTTGGTATAGTTTAGAATGTATGCTTTTTTATTTCCTTGGTTCTTAATACGAATATCTCGGTATCGTTCAGAGCCATCATGTAATTCACCAAAATCTATTTGTGTCGTTTCAAATTCAAGTTGACTTATTCCAAGTGTGATTTGAAAAAAAATAATTAGAAATGAAAGTATCGTTTTCATCTAGGGTATTTTTGGAACGATGATTTTATTCCAAAAAAAGTGCCAAATTAATAAAGCTATACTACCTCCAACAATCGCTCCTCCAATAATATCTGATAAATAATGAACCCCCAGATATATTCGAGATATTCCAACAATACATGCAACACCTATTAAAAAATAGATCACTCTAGGAAAAATACTTTTTAATGACATCCCATAAAATACAGCTATAGCAAAAAAATTAGCCGCATGGGATGAAACGAAACCAAATTCTCCTCCACGATAAAAATCACCCGGACTTTTCTCATAATAATGTAATCTTGGTCCAAGAAATAAATGATGGGAAGGCCTTACTCTCTCTACAAGCTTTTTAATAATTTGTGAAGAAACAACATCAGATAAAACTATGACTACGAATAAGGTCAACACAAAATATAAACAATGAACTGGACCAAACGTTCGATATGCATAATATAATAGTCCATAATAAAAAGGAAACCAAGACCATTTGCCAGAAATCAACCACATTACTTCATCTAACCAAGGTTGATGTAACCCATTGATAAATAAAACAATGGATTGGTCAATTGATTCAAGCCATTCGATCATTATGTAAGATCTTCCAAATCATATCTTTTAACTCTAACAAACCTTGTTGAGCAACAGATGATATAAATATATATGGTATTTTAGGCATTTCAGGACGCATAGCATCTTTTAATTCCTCATCCAACATATCCGATTTAGTTACTGCTAAAATACGATCCTTGTGCAATAATTCAGGATTATACAAACGAAGCTCATTTAATAACACTTCGTATTCTTTCGCAATATTATCTGAATCCGCTGGAATCATGAATAGTAACACAGAATTACGCTCAATGTGTCGTAAAAAACGTAAGCCTAAACCTTTTCCTTCATGAGCTCCCTCAATAATCCCAGGAATATCCGCCATAACGAACGATTGATACGTACGGTATGGAACAATCCCTAAATTTGGTCTCAATGTAGTAAATGGATAATTTCCTATTTCAGGTTTTGCTGAACTTAACACAGAAAGTAAGGTGCTTTTTCCAGCATTTGGAAATCCTACCAATCCAACATCAGCAAGAATTTTTAATTCTAGAATCATCCACGCTTCCTGACCTGGTTCTCCAGGTTGTGCGAATTGTGGTGCACGGTTTGTACTCGATTTGAAATGGTTATTACCTCTTCCTCCACGACCACCTGGAACTAAAATTCGCTCTTCTCCATCTTCAGAAATTTCAAAAAGCACTTCTCCAGTTTCCGCATCTTTTGCTATTGTTCCTAACGGAACTTCAATATACTTATCTTCTCCTTCAGCACCTGTTTTTAATTGACCTGAACCATGAGCTCCATGGCCTGCCTTAACATGCTTCTGAAATTTCAAGTGTAAAAGTGTCCACAATTGCGTGTTGCCTTTCAAGATAATATGACCTCCTCGGCCTCCATCTCCTCCATCAGGTCCACCCAACGGGATATACTTCTCACGGCGATAGTGTGTCGAACCACCACCACCATTTCCAGAAGTACAATTAATTTTTACGTAATCTACGAAATTGTCAGATGCCATTTTATTATTTTATGGCGTCAATCGCCGTATATAAACGGTTTGAAATTTCATCAATTTCACCAATACCGTTAATTGAAACAAACTTACCTTGTGCTAAATAAAAATCCTTCACCGGTTTTGTTTCATTATTGTAAACGTTAATTCTATTTTGAATAATCTCAGGATTCACATCATCAGGTCTTCCGCTAGATTGTCCTCTTAATAACAAACGTTTTCTTAATTCTTCTTCTTCTACTTCAAGTGCCAACATCACTGAAATAGTTGTATTTAGAGACTCCAAAAAAGCATCTAATGCTACCGCTTGGGCATTTGTTCTTGGAAATCCATCAAAAATAAATCCATTAGAATCAGGATGATTTAATACTTCAGAACGTAACATGTTAATGGTAACTTCATCGGGTACTAATGCTCCTTTGTCCATGTAACTTTTAGCCAACATTCCAAGTTCTGTTTCCCCTTTGATGTTTGCTCTAAAAATATCACCTGTAGATAAATGTACCAATCCGTATTTGTTAATCAATCTTTCAGATTGAGTTCCTTTTCCTGCTCCCGGAGGGCCAAATAAAACAATATTCAACATAATTCTAAAAACGGACCAATGTCCAAATTTGTTTTGTAATTAGTAGTTAATTGATTTTAATAGTTTGTATTTCAATCAATCCAAAAGTGTTTTAATTAAAAGAATTTGATAGAAATCACTTAAAATCAAACTTCAAATAATTCGGTCACAAAGGTATGATTTTTATATGAAAAAACAGAGTTTGGGAGAACAATTAACAAAATTCCCAATCACATACCTGAATAGTATGAGTTGGATATTAGATTTTATACCTCATGCCTGGTAATTGTTGAACAATTCCTTCTAATTCTAATTTTAATAAAATACCTGATAATTTACTTGAATTCATCTCTGTTTTTAATCCCAATATATCCAACGAAATCTCTTTTTTATCTTCAATGATCTTTAAAATCAATTGTTCTTCTTCATTTAAATTGGGAAATAAACTCTTTTGAATGGAAACATTTTCAATACTTGAATCCCAATTCATCCAGTGAATAAAATCTGCACTGTTGGTTATTAAATGTGCCTTTTGCTTTTGAATTAATAAATTACACCCTTTAGAAAACTCATTTTCTACGTTACCTGGGAAAGCAAAAACATCCCTCGAATAATCATTTGCCAACTCCGCAGTAATCATAGATCCACCTTTTTCTCCACTTTCAATCACAATAGTTGCATCACACATACCTGCTACAATCCTGTTTCGCATTGGAAAATGCTCTCTATCAGGTAATGTACCGGGTAAAAACTCTGATAGCAGCCCACCATTCTCAAGCATTTGATTTGCAATATTTTTATGTATTGATGGATAAATTCTGTCTAATCCGTGTCCTAAAACACCAATCGTTTGTATTCCCAATTCAATACAGCGTTGATGGGCGTAAATATCGATGCCATAAGCCAAGCCACTAACAACAATTACATTTTGTTCCTTCAGCCCATCTAACAATTCATCGATACACCTTTTTCCATATTTCGTTGCATTTCGGGTTCCAACAATAGCAATAACCTTCGGCTGATTGAAATGCATATTGCCCTTTTTAAACAATAAAATTGGAGCGTCTTCACATTGATTCAATCTATACGGATATTCTTCAGATTGAAAAAATATAGGGGAAATATCATTTTTCTCAAAATAAGAAAGAAACTGCTCGGCTTTTAGTAAAGCCTCATCGCGATTTAAATTTAAAAGTGTTTTTTCTCCTAAACTTGGGATTTCTTTCAATCTTCTTTTAGAAACACGAAAGAAACTTTCTGTATCTATGTGTTGTAAAATTGTTCTAATTTTTCTATGACCAATATTTTGGAGTAAGGTCAATGCAATTTGTTCTACTAAAGCCATTTTTTCATTTATTCATATTGAAGTTAGATAGAAGAAACAAAATTTAAACTATTGATTTAGATATTTTTTATTAGTAATTTATATAAAAGTTGGAAAATAAAAGGACTTAATCAAATTAGTAACAGTTTTGTACAAACCACTAATCTAAATATATTATAATCACTTATCATTCTAATTTAGAATTATTGAAATATCTTAATATGTATATAAAACATATCATAGGATTTAGATTTACAACTGATTAACTTTTTTTAATAATTAACAATAAAAACTAAAAATAATTTTAATTTTGTTTTAATAGAGTAACCGAAAAGCTTAGTGAGTAGGACTAAATTTAATTTAATAAAATGAAAAAATTATTATTTCTATCAATGTTCTTAGGATTTTTCCAAGTTAAAAATTATGCTCAAATTTCAGGTGGAGCAACTTTAGGTCCAATGATTTCAAGTGGAGACGTTATGTTTGGATTATCATTAAATGGTAAATACGAACTAAATGACAAGTTGAAAGTGGGTGCAAATTTAGGTTATTTTACTAAAAAAACTGAATTTTTTGGATCATCAATCAGACAGTCAATTACTCCTATAACAGGTTTGGTTGAATACAAATTCTTAGAAAATATCTTAAATCCTTACGCTGGTACAGATTTAGGGTTTTATAGAATTGGTATTGCAGGTTTTGGAGCTACTTATCTTGGTTTTGCTCCTACTGCCGGAATAAATTACGAGATAAATGATAAATTAACTGTTAACGGAAATTTTAAATATCATTATTTACTTACAAGTGAATTATCTTCAGCTGGTTTTATGAATATAAACGCTGGTGTATCTTATAAAATTAAATAATACTAAATAAGTTTTAAAAAACTTTGTTTAATAAGCCGTAAGAATTATTCTTACGGCTTATTTATTTATAAGATTTAAATAAAAAAACCGCCAACTTTTCAGTTGACGGTTTAGCTATTCTTTATTTTAAATTGTCACATTGAGCTTGTCGAAATGTTACAATCCCAAAAGTACTTGTAACGGATCTTTACCTCCAAAAATCATTCTTTCTGGATTTTCCAACATCTCTTTCACTTTTACTAAGAATCCTACTGATTCCTTACCATCGATGATTCTGTGGTCATACGAAAGTGCTACATACATAATAGGACGAATTTCTACTTTCCCATTGATTGCTACTGGACGCTCAACGATGTTGTGCATACCTAATATAGCAGATTGTGGTGGGTTAATAATTGGTGTAGACAACATCGAACCGAAAACACCACCGTTAGTGATTGTAAATGTACCACCAGTCATATCGTCTGGTGTAATTTTACCATCTCTAGCTTTGATTGCC
>CANHVK010000020.1 GCA_947464135.1 Flavobacteriia bacterium
ATACAATATATCCATTGTTTTTGGTCATTGTTTCATTAAGTGATTTTAATTTATCTTCTAATTTAATGCGTTGTTCTTCAAAATGTGCTTTAGTCTTTTGAGCAATTTCCTGTGCTTCAATATGTTCTTTATTGAGTTTTTCTAAATATGTTTTTTCTCTTTGTAATTCACTTAAAAGCTTATCCATATTTACTTTTTGCTCATTTACTTTCGTTTTGGCTTCTTCTATTAATTCTTGGGGAATGCCATTTATTTGAGCAACTTCAAATGTAAAAGAGCTCCCAGGTTGTCCAATTGAAAATTTATAAAGCGGTTCTAAAGTTTCTGTATTAAAAAGCATTGAACCATTAATGGCATTTTTTAATCTATCCGCTTTTAGTTTAATGCTTGCATAGTGTGTAGTGATTACGCCAAAACATTTTTTATTGTAAAGATGTTCAAAGAAAACTTCTGCCAATGCTCCACCTAAATCAGGGTCCGAACCAGTTCCAAATTCATCTAATAACAATAATGTTCTTCTGTTCGCAGTATCCAAAAAATATTTCATTCGTTTCAATCGGTATGAATATGTACTTAATTCATTTTCAATTGATTGATTGTCTCCAATGTCACTTAGGATTTGTTGAAAGAAACTCATTTTACTATTCGGGTGTACCGGAATTAATAATCCAGCTTGAAGCATGAGTTGTAGTAAGCCAATGGTTTTTAGTGTAATACTTTTTCCTCCAGCATTTGGACCTGAAATTACTAACATACGAGAAAACTTATCCATCGCTAATGTTTGAGGCAAAGTAGGTTTTTTTAATACTTGATTATTTTTCCAAAGAATCGGGTGAAAAGCATTAATTAATTCGATGGTTGGTTCATCTGAAATACTAGGTAAATCCGCTTTTAGGTCTAAAGCTAATTTCGTTTTAGCATTGATAAAATCAAATGAAACTAATACTTCTTGATAGGCTTTGATAAGTTCAACATGATGGGCAATTTCAGCAGTTAAAATTTTTAAAATGCGAAATATTTCTTTGCGTTCATCATCAATCAATAACTCTAACTCATTATTTAAAGGAACGTTAATTTGAGGTTCAATAAATGTTAAACTACCTGTTTTAGAAGAACCTACGACTGAACCTTGTATTTTTCGTTTGTGAGAGGAAACTACTGTTAAAACTCTTCGCTCGTTGATAAATGCTTCTTTAGTTTCTCCTAATAATCCATCACGGATGAATCGACGCATTTCTTTCTCGAAATTGCGATTTATTTGATTTCGAAGAACGTTTATACTTTGTCTTATTTGGTATAGTTCAGGTGAAGCATTGTCCTTTATATTTCCTTTATTATCAAATACATTTTCGATTGCTTCGATAATTTCTTTCGTATAATAAACAGATTGAATGATTTCAATCAATTTTGGATATTGTTCTTCTCGTTTATCAAAGAAATAGACTATCGCATTGACTAAATCGGAGGCTCTATATATTCGTACAAAACCATCTTGAGACAAAACGGCATCTTGAATCGGAAGTAATATTAACTCTTTCGTTAATTCTTCAAATTGCATTGCTGGAAATTGTTCACCAACCGTTCGAATAGTATGAAATTCTTTTAATTGTAGAAGCTCATTTTTTATTTGATTAAAATTGTTTCCCGGTTTAAGATTAGCTAATTTTTCTTTTGCGGTTTTACCCGAAGCAAAGTCTGTCAACCAATCTTGTATAATTGTGAATTCAAGATCTTTTAAAGTTTGTTCGTCAATAGTAGTCATTGTATTGTAAAAGTAGAAAATATGATTTCAATAAAGTTTAATAATCAAACAAAAAATCAAAGGTATAGTTGTAATATTGGTTGAATTAATTTATTCGTTACCTTTATGATTGATAATTTCGAATGTGAAACCAATGAAAATAATCTCTTTTAATGTTAACGGAATTCGTGCAATTGCACAGAAGAATTTCTTTGAAGATATGGAACACCATAATCCAGATATACTTTGTTTGCAGGAGACTAAGGCAACAACAGAGCAGGTAAAGGATACTGTAAAAAGTCTTTTTGGTTATGAAGTGTATGCTAATGAGGCGTCAAGAAAGGGGTATTCAGGTACAGCAATTTTAACGAAACACACTCCAATTCGAGTGATGTATGATATGCAAATTGATGAACATGATCAAGAGGGAAGGGTTGTTTGTTTGGAATTTGAAAAATTTTATTTAGTAAATGTTTATACTCCTAATTCAGGGGGTGAACTTTTACGTTTAGGATATCGTCAAACTTGGGATGTTGCTTTTCTGAATTATATTAAAGAGATGGAAAAAACAAAACCTGTAATCGTCTGTGGAGATTTAAATGTAGCTCATAAAGCGATAGATTTAGCGCGACCTAAGGAAAATTATAATAAAGCAGCTGGTTTTATGCAGGAAGAGATTGATGGGATGGATAATTACCATAAAGCAGGTATTGTAGATACTTTTAGATATTTAAATCCAGAACAAGTAAAGTATTCATGGTGGAGTTATAGGGGAGGCGCACGCGATAAAAATGTTGGCTGGCGGATTGATTATTTTTTAGCTTCAGAATCTTTATTACCAAATATTAAAGAATCGTTCATTTTAAATGAAGTACACGGTTCAGATCACTGTCCTGTTGGAATAATTATAGAATAAGTTAAGAGTTACTATTAGTTTTAATTTATAGTAATTTTTCTTTCTAATGTGATTAGCTTACAAAAGTCAGAGATTTTTTGCTTAATAACGTATTCACCTCGATTTGAATATTTATGGGTTGGTTTTTCATCCATGGAAATTGTATTATCTCCAAAATCCCACGTTTGAGAAAGATGATTTTTAGCATTAGAATAGACTTCGACAACATCATTCTTTTGAAGTACATCAAAACCAGGAACTAAAGATGGTTGTTTGGGGATGTATCTCCAACGCGCAAGGTTATTCAGTACTACTTTAGTTGCAGCCAACTCGATTACTTCTTTTTGAAAAGGATGTAACTCTACAATAGCAGAATTTTTATAAGGTGTTTCTCCAAAAATTGTAGTGTAAAAGGTACAAGCAGATAGATATGAGCCAGTTAATATTGGGTGAAATCTGTCGTCATTGTAAAGATTTATTTCAGGATTAAATTCTCTCACTTCCTTCCAAACCATTCCTACAGGACAAACCCCTACGTTTAGTTTGTCTGCAAATCGTAAATATTGTCTTTCAATACGATATTGCATGGAGTCATATGAAGCGATAGCTTTCCATTTTTGATTTCCATTTTTATATCCCCAAGTCATGTAGAATAAAATTCTCGAACATTTAGAATAAGTTCGAATACTATCAACAATTTTTTTTGCAAATGGATAGGTTAGTGTGTCGACTTTTGAGTCTGGTTGTGCAAATTCATTGCTGTGTCCTTGTAATACAATGTAATCCCATTTCCTTGATTTAATTAAGTTATAGGTTCTTTCTCTATTAGAATGAAATTTTAAATCTTTACCACCGGTCACGGCAGTATCTGTATGTACAATTTTTCCTTTTGCAATAGCTATATCTTTGAACAAGCCAGGCATATTATTGTAGAAAGTGAAACTATTACCAATAAAAAGAACAGATGTGGTGTCTTGAGCTAATACATAATTTAGAAAACTGTTTATTACAAAAACAGAGACGAAAAAAAATAATTTTAATTTCATACCATTAAATCTTATTATTATAAAGTTATTTAAATTCTATTAATTTTTATGTATTGGTAATACATTTAAATTTATTTTTGAATTAAATTTCGAGTGTATGATAAATAATAAGAAACAATTATTTCTAATTGTGTTCAATTTAATTGTAGGTATTGTTTTTCTGGCTTCTTCTATTTCAAAATTTTTGATAATTGAATCTTTTGAGTATGATATTGTTGATTTAGATTTGATTAATTGGGCATTAGCTCCTTTTTTAGCTAGATTTATAATAGGCTTGGAGTTTTTTATCGGAATTATGTATTTTTTTAGTTTAGACTTTTTCAAAATTAGAAATCGTTTAACGATTATTACTTTAATTATTTTTTCTTTATTTCTAATTTTTCAAATTTATAAAGGTAATAATGGAGATTGTGGTTGTTTTGGTTCTTGGATATCAATGTCAGCTAAACAAGCGCTAATTAAGAATTTGGTATTAGTTTTTTTTGTTTTTATTTCTAAAAATTATTCGTTTTGGTATGGTTTGAAATCAAGGCAGTTAAATCTAGTACTCATTTTACTTTTTGCTATTAGCTTCTCTTTTCCCTTTTTAAATCAGCCTATCAAACTAAATTATTCTGAAGCATATTTAACATCATCTAAAGATTTTTTTAAATTACCTTTAGACACCCTTTATAATAACTTTGAAGGAAGAAAACCAATTGAAAATTTAGATAAAGGGAAGCATATTTTTGCTTTTCTGAGTTTAAAATGCCCACATTGTATTATGGCAGCTAAAAAAATTGGAATTATGAAAAGAAAAAATCCTAAGTTGCCTTATTTTTTAGTTTTAAATGGCGATGAATCAAAACTCAAAGAATTTAAAACAAAAACAAAAATCCAAAACATAGATTTTACATTTTTATATGGAGAACATTTTATTTATTTAGCTGGAGTCAATCTTCCTGTAATCTACTTGATGAATAATGGAATAGTAGAAAATGTTTTAAATTATAGATTATTGAATCAAAACCAAATTGAGAGATGGTTGTATAAATAAAAAAGTCGGGAGATTTTCCCGACTTTGTAGTAATTTAAGAAAAATTTAATTATTTTTTCTCAATTTCACATTCAGTAGAAGTGATAGTAGTTCCGTTAACATAATCTCTTGAAACACAACCTTGATCTTTCATCCATGCTTTAGTAACTCCTTTGTAAATCGGACCATCTTGCTCTTTAACACCTTTTTCTGTACAAACACATGCATAGTCACCTGTGCAAGATGTTAAAAATAAACCTGCTCCGAAAAATAAAATAGCTAATTTTTTCATAAAAAATATTTTTTAAAAATTTCAGCGAATTTAATAATAAATATTTTTTAAGGTTGTTTTTTTTAAAAAAATATTAGTAGAAAAACGAGTTTTGATTTCAAATCAGATATTGTAATGTATTATTTTTTAGGGTTTATCTAGTCGCGCTTTACAAGAATAATTTGAGTCAACGAAATGTTAATTATAGAAAGTTAAACCTTAATTTTTCTATATTTGTTTTTAAATTTTATTTAAAATTCTATGTCAGAAGCAATAAATCAAGGAGATGTTTCCTTTGAAATAAATGAATTGGGTGTAGGAACAATTACCTTCGGTCATCCTTTAAGTAATTCCTTGCCTGGGAGAGTATTACAAAAATTAGCGGATACGATTACCGAATTAGGAAAAAATGATGGGGTGAAAGTGATTGTATTAAAATCAGAAGGAGAGAAGTCGTTTTGTGCAGGTGCTAGTTTTGATGAATTAATTTCAATCAAAGATTTAGAGACAGGTAAAAAGTTTTTTTCAGGATTTGCTAATGTAATTAATGCTGCTCGCAAATGTCCAAAATTCATCATTGGTAGAGTACAAGGTAAAGCTGTTGGTGGTGGAGTAGGATTGGCTTCAGCTGTAGATTATTGCTATGCTACCAAATTTGCAGATGTTAAATTATCTGAATTAGCAGTTGGAATTGGTCCTTTTGTAGTTGGTCCAGCTGTAGAACGTAAAATTGGGCTGTCGGCAATGAGTCAACTTGCAATTAATGCTACAGAATGGCGTTCCGCTGATTGGGCTTACAAAAGAGGATTATATGCTGCTATTTTTGATTCAATTGAAGAAATGGATAAAGAAATCAATTTATTGGCAATTCGTTTGGCAAAATCAAATCCAGAAGCTATGAGTATGTTAAAACAAGTATTTTGGCAAGGTACAGAGCATTGGGACAAGCTTTTAATGGAACGAGCTGGTATGAGTGGAACCTTGGTGCTTTCGGATTTTACTATTAATGCTATAAATTCATTTAAGAAAGGATAATTTCATTAACTTTAAGATTAGCTAAATAGTTTTTAAGCTATAAAAAATTTTCGAGTTTTTTATTTGTAATACACAGATTTAATAGAAAAACACATTTTATTCAAAAATCAGTTGTTAATAAAAACTATAAGTTATATCTTTGTCTTCCCATTTTTTGGGGAATTGTCTTATTTTAATTAATAATTATTGTGGATACATTAAGTTACAAAACCGTTTCTGCTAATAAACAGACTTCTGGAAAGAAGTGGTTATTAGTTGATGCTGAAGGCCAAACAGTAGGTCGTTTAGCAAGTAAGGTGGCGAAGTTGATTCGTGGAAAACACAAACCAAGCTTCACACCTCATGCAGACTGCGGAGATAACGTGATCGTTATCAATGCAGAAAAAGTATCTTTTTCAGGTACTAAATTACTAGATAAAGAGTATGTTCGTTACACTGGTTACCCAGGTGGACAACGTTCATTAAGCGCAGAAGTTATGTTACAAAAACATCCTGAGCGTTTAATCGAGAAAGCTGTTAAAGGGATGTTACCTAAAAATAAATTAGGACGTCAACTTTTCGGAAACTTGAAAGTGTACGTTGGTGGTGAGCATAAGCAAGAAGCTCAAAAACCAGAAGTTATTAATCTTGATACATTCAAATAGTCAGTATGGAAATCATTAATACACTAGGAAGAAGAAAAACTTCTGTTGCTCGTGTTTACCTTACTAAAGGTACAGGTAAAGTAACTGTAAATAAAAAAGATGTTAAGGAGTTTTTTCCTCTAGCATTATTACAAGCTAAAATTCAACAGCCATTCGAATTAACTGAAACAAAAGATCAATATGATGTTACAGTTAATGTACAAGGTGGTGGAGTAAATGGACAAGCAGAAGCTATCCGTTTAGGAATATCTAGAGCTTTGGTTAAAGTTTCTGAAGACTTTAAACCAGTTTTAAAGGCAGATGGTTTAATGACACGTGACCCAAGAATGGTTGAACGTAAAAAACCAGGACAACCTAAAGCACGTAAGAAATTCCAGTTCTCTAAACGTTAATATTCAATTTTGGCGGTGTTTAGTATCCAAGTTTTTGAGTAAATGCTTCAAAGCCCCTCATTCACTGATTACTAAAGGAACGTAAACAATTTAAAAATATTTAAGATGTCAAAAGTAACTTTTCAAGAATTATTAGACGCTGGTGTACACTTTGGGCACCAAAAAAGAAAGTGGAATCCGGCAATGGCGCCATATATCTTTGATGAGAAAAAAGGTATCCACATTATAGACCTTAATAAGACAATCGCTCATCTAGATCAGGCGTGCGCTGCGATGACACAAATTGCTAAGTCTGGTAAAAAAGTATTATTCGTTGCAACTAAAAAACAAGCGAAAGAAATCGTTGCAGAAAGAGTAAAAACAATTAACATGCCTTTCGTTACTGAGCGTTGGTCAGGTGGTATGTTAACTAACTTCCAAACAACTCGTAAGTCTATCCGTAAAATGACTTCTATCGATAAAATGAAGTCAGATGGATCATGGGATACACTTTCTAAAAGAGAGAAATTATTCAAAACTCGTCAACGTGAGAAATTAGAAAAGAACTTTGGTTCTATTGCTGATATGACTCGTCAGCCAGCTGCTATTTTCCTTGTAGACATTTTGAAAGAGCACATCGCTTTAAACGAGGCTAAAAGATTAGGTATTCCTGTATTTGCAATGGTTGATACTAATACTAACCCTAAGTTAGTTGATTTCCCAATCCCTGCAAATGATGATGCTACTAAATCTATTTCTGTTATTTTAGATGCTATTTGTGATTCTATCCGCACAGGATTGGAAGATCGTAAAAATGCAAAAGATAAAGCAGACAAAGGTGAAGCTGTTGAAGCTAGCACTGAAGAAACAAAATAATTATAATAAGATAGAACAATGGCAATTACTGCATCAGATGTAAATAAATTACGCCAGCAAACAGGTGCTGGTATGATGGACTGCAAAAACGCTTTAGTTGAGGCTAATGGTGATTTTGATACAGCTATCGATATTCTTCGTAAAAAAGGTCAAAAAATTGCTGCTAAACGTGGTGATAATGAGGCTAAAGAAGGTTTAGTTTTAGCGCAAGTTTCAGAAGCAGGTAACGAAGGTGTTATCTTAACTTTAAACTGTGAAACTGACTTCGTAGCTATCAACGAGTCTTTCCGTGCTTTTGTTCAATCAATTGTTGATGTAGCATTGAAAAGCTTACCAAATTCAATTGAAGAATTAAAAGCTTTAAAATACGATGATAAATTAACAGTTGAAGAAAAAATCACTGAGCAAATTGGTGTAATAGGTGAGAAATTAGATCTTTCTAAATTCGCGCGTATTTCTGCTGCTCGAGTGGCTGCTTATAACCACCCAGGAAACCAATTAGCAACGTTAGTAGGTTTAACTTCTGGTACAGATGTAGCTGAGGAAGCTGGTAAGCAAGTTGCTATGCAAATTGCTGCTATGAATCCAATCGCATTAAACAAAGAAGGTGTAGATCAAGATACTATCAGCCGTGAAATCGAAATTGGTAAAGAATTGGCTATCCAAGAAGGAAAACCTGCTGAAATGGCTGAGAAAATTGCTCAAGGTCGTTTGAACAAATTCTTCCAAGAAAATACATTGTTGAGTCAACCTTTTGTTCGTGATAACAAATTATCTGTAGAACAATTCTTAGATTCAACTGAAAAAGGATTAACAGTTTCTTCTTTCTTACGTTTCGCTACTAAATAAGAAAACTTAAAAATCATATTTAAAGTCGCCTCAAAAGGGCGACTTTTTGTTTTCTACATATTTGATAGGCTCACTATATTTCAAATAAATCTGTATCTTTGCTATGAAAAATCTACAGTTATATTATGAAATACAATCGCATTCTTCTTAAACTAAGCGGAGAGTCTCTAATGGGAGATAAACAATTTGGAATTGATAACAACCGAATTGCATCGTATGCACAACAAATTAAAGAAGTTTCTGAATTAGGAATTCAAGTAGCGATTGTGATTGGTGGAGGAAATATTTTCCGAGGTGTTCAAGCTGAAGAAGGCGGGATGGACCGAACTCATGGAGATTATATGGGAATGTTGGCAACTATGATCAACAGTATGGCATTACAATCTGCGTTAGAATTAGTAGGTTGTAAAACACGTTTATTGTCTGCTATAGAAATGAGAGAAATTGCGGAACCGTTTGTAAGACGTAGAGCAGTTACTCATTTAGAAAAAGGAAGAATTGTCATCTTTGGTGCTGGAACTGGTAATCCATTCTTTACTACAGATTCTGCTGCTTCATTAAGAGCGATCGAAATCAATGCTGACGTGATTTTAAAGGGAACTCGTGTAGATGGTATTTACACAGCGGATCCTTTGAAAGATCCGAATGCTGTAAAATATGATCGTATTTCTTTTGATGACGCTTACGAAAAAGGATTGAAGATTATGGATCTTACCGCTTTCACTTTATGTAAAGAAAATAACTTGCCTATTGTAGTATTTGATATGGATACTCCAGGAACATTAAAACGTTTAATGCAAGGAGAAGATTTAGGAACAATTGTTCAAGACGAAATAGCTATTTCAAAATAATAATATAAATTATGACGGAAGAAGTTCAAAGTGTTTATACTGATTTGAATAACTCAAATCAAAAATCAATGGCTCACTTAGATTATGAAGTCCAAAAAATTAGAGCTGGTAAAGCCACTCCATCTATGTTGTCAACTGTAATGGTTGAGTATTATGGCACACCTACACCTTTAGCTCAAGTTGCTAATGTTGCTGCTCCAGATGCAAGAACATTGACTGTTCAACCTTGGGAACGTTCATTACTACCTGAAATTGCTAAGGGAATTATCAATTCTAATTTAGGTTTCGCCCCTTCTAACAACGGAGAACAATTAATCATTACGATTCCGCCTTTAACAGAGGAAAGACGTCGTGAGATGGTTAAAAAAGCAAAAGCAGAAGGTGAACATGCAAAAGTGGGTATCCGTAATAACCGTAAAGATGCATTAGACATGATTAAAATGTTGAAAGCTGATGGCTTGTCAGAAGATATCGTAAAGGATGCTGAAACAAAGATTCAAAACATTACAAATAACTTTATTGCTAAAGTTGATGAAGTGATAGTAGTGAAAGAAAAAGATATTATGACAATCTAATTCTTTTAAAAGTTATAATTCAAAATCATAATTAGAAAGGCGTTCAATTTGAACGCCTTTTTCTATAATCCTAATATCCATTCCCCCATTATTTTCAGTGCTTTTGGAGAGAAAGTTTCTTCAATTGATGAATATTCAGATGGGTTTCCTGTTTTACTTGTTTGAAATAAATGATTCAAATTTTTAAGAGGGACTATAGTTACATTTTTATTTCCATTTTTAGAAATAGCTTCTTTTATAGCTTTCAAGTTTTTATCGCATGGTACTTGTAAATCATTCTTTCCATTTAATGCAAGTGTAGGACATGTGACTTTATTTAAATATAAAGTTGGGTCTATTGTAACAAAATACCTAAACCAGGGTGAATTAAGTTGCTTAAACATTAAATCAGCTTCATTTTCTTTGAAAGCATCGCCTTGCAGTGTTTTTAACTCTGAAAATAATTTAGTTTTTAATGTGTTTGTATCTGCATTTTGAATAATTAGGTCGTATAGTTTTGAATTTAAATCTAGGTTTTTTTGAATTTCATTTTCAGGTATTTTATTTGCTTCTGAAATTAGTTTTGCCTGATCTAATAATATCTCTTTACCCAAAGTTCCAGGTGCTGCTAATAAAACCATGAATTTAATTTCAGGTAAAATAGAGGCAACCATAGGGGCAATTAATCCCCCTTCACTGTGTCCAATTAATCCAATATCAGAGACTTCTTTTCTTGTTTTAAGATAAGTTACGGCTGCTTCCACGTCAGTAGATAAATCTTTGGTTGTTGCATTTGTAAAATCTCCTCCTGAATTAGCAACACCTCTTTCATCATAACGTAAAACAGCTATACCTAGACGAGTTAGATAATCTGAAATAATTAAAAATGGTTTGTGACCTAATATCTCTCCATCTCTGTTTTGAGGTCCACTTCCACTTATTAATATTACTGTTTTATGAGCTTTACCATCTTTAGGAAAAGTAAATGTACCAGCTAATTTGTGCCCAGCCTTTGGATTGATGAAAGTAATATCTTCCGAGGTATATGTAGAAGTTTCTATTTGTTGTCCTGTCTTTGGTTCTGTTACATCATAGCTTCGTTGAAGGTTAAGCGAAAAAGACGCGTTATTTTGATTTAATTCACCTTGGATAGCATCATTCGATGTTAGATTTCCCTTATATGTAAATCTAATTTTGTGTATTTGTATGAGTAATGATTTATTATTAACAGAAGTTAAATCGCAAGGGATCCCTTTTGCACCCTGTTTTGGGCTATCCATAGTCGATTTCCATCCAGTTTCGGTGCTGTCTACATGAAAAATAATAGGTAAACTATATCCATTTATGGTTAATTCCCCTTTCCAATTTCCTATGAGAGATTGGGTGAATGATATATAATTCAGTAGTAAAAAAAGGAATAAAGTAATGTTTTTTTTCATTTTTAATTATTTAAGTTCTTTAATGAATGTCCAATCAAAGGTATTTAAATTATGGAGATTTGCTAAAAAGATTTGTTCTGATTGACCAGGTGTGGGTGTCAACATTGCAGATTTATTAAGTATCGCAAGATCCATGATAGTTGTGTATCCACTTCGAGATATCAAAGATTTACATTGATAAAATAACTCGTCTTTTTCTTTCCACGTTAGCTGATTTACAACATTCAAGTTTTTTGGTAGTGAAGTATTTATATAGCTGATTGGCGAGATACATTTGATTGTCTCGTTTGATTGTTTTGCGAAATCAATTACTTGATGAAATAATTGTTCTGCATAAGGTTCTGGTCCACTGATAACAGCTAATATAAAATCTTGTTTATCTGTTTCTATTCTTTCAAACCGTGATTGTATACCCAAATAGTAAATGGGCAGTTTAATTGTTGGGGTGCTTAATTTTCCAGCGTAGGAATGATTTTCATCGTCTAAAACCCAAATAGCATTATATTTTTTAAGTTGATTTGAGTGCCAATAATTTGCCATTTGTTGACTTCCTTTTAATGGGAGGTTTACTTGGTGTGTGGTGAATATTGAAGGAATTTTGGGGTGTCTAAATCCATAACGATGGTCTGAAATAATAAGTGTGATTTTTTTATAATCTGATGTTTTTTTAACAAATGCCAAATCTGATTTTATTCCTTTCAGTAAGTTTTTTAGGTTGCGTAATATTTCTAAATTCCATTTTTGATCACCTTTGAAGGTGAAAGGCTGCCCATTATATTTAATTGTTTCAATGGTTGGGAAATAGGAAAATATTATTTCTCGTTGAAAATCAGATCCAGCAAAAATTATTTCGTTTTTTTGTTTTTGTAATTTATTTATGATTGGAATGGAACGCATAATATGACCCATACCCCAATCGTTGCAAGCGAAAAGAATTTTTTGGTTTCTTATTTCGGCTAAATTCATTTTATAAAGGTAGTTTTTTGAATTTAGTTACTTTAATATTTTCTTACATTTGCACTCTAAAAATCATTAGTTATGGCTGACTTTTTTTATCAAAATCCTTATCCAATTTTAGCGGATAAAACAGAATATAGAAAAATTACTTCAGAATTTGTTAAAGTTGTAAATTACGGAAACAGAGAGGTGTTAGAAATCGATCCAAAAGGATTGGAAGTTTTAGCACAAGAAGCATTAAGCGACGTTTCGTTTTACTTGCGCACTTCACATTTAGAAAAATTAAGAGCAATTCTTGACGATCCAGAAGCGACAGACAATGATCGTTTTGTGGCTTATAATTTACTTCAAAATGCTACTGTAGCTGCTGAAGGTCAGTTACCATCTTGTCAAGATACAGGTACTGCTATCGTGATGGGAAAAAAGGGAGAGGATGTTTATACAGGAGTTACCGATGAAGAATATTTATCAAAAGGTATTTTCAATACATACCAAGAAAAGAACTTGCGTTTTTCTCAAGTAGTTCCAATTACGATGTTTGATGAGAAAAATTCAGGAACAAATTTGCCTGCACAAATCGATATTTATGCGAAAAAAGGAATGTCGTATGAATTTTTATTTTTAGCAAAAGGTGGAGGTTCTGCGAATAAAACGTTTTTATATCAACGTACTAAATCGTTGTTGAATGAAGCTTCTTTAGAGCAATTTGTGAGAGAAAGAATCAAAGATTTAGGTACGGCTGCTTGTCCGCCTTACCATTTAGCATTGGTAATCGGTGGAACTTCCGCTGAAGCAAACTTGGCTGCTGTTAAGAAAGCTTCTGCTGGTTATTTTGATGAATTACCAACAGAAGGAAATATCGGAGGTCAAGCTTTCAGAGATATCGAGTGGGAAAAAAGAGTGCAAAAAATTTGTCAAGAAAGTCAAATTGGAGCGCAATTTGGTGGTAAATATTTCACACATGATGTGCGAGTGATTCGTTTACCACGTCATGCTGCATCTTGTCCGGTTGGTTTAGGTGTTTCATGTTCTGCAGATAGAAATATCAAAGCAAAAATTACAAAAGATGGAATTTTTGTAGAGCAATTAGAAAAAAATCCAAGAAGGTTATTACCTGAAACAGCGCCACATTTAGAAGCGCCAGTAGAAATCAATTTAGATAGACCGATGAGTGAAGTATTGGCTGAATTATCTAAATATCCGATTAAAACACGTTTGAAATTGAATGGAACTCTGATTGTAGCTAGAGATATCGCTCATGCTAAAATCAAAGAATTGATAGATGCTGGTAAACCAATGCCTGAATACTTTAAAAACCATCCGATTTATTATGCAGGTCCTGCTAAAACTCCAGAGGGAATGCCGTCAGGAAGTTTTGGACCAACTACAGCTGGTCGTATGGATGTGTATGTAGATCAATTCCAATCATTGGGAGGTAGTATGATTATGTTGGCTAAAGGAAACCGTTCGAAAGATGTAATGAACGCATGTAATAAATATGGAGGTTTCTATTTAGGTTCTATTGGTGGTCCTGCAGCGATTTTAGCAAAAGAAAACATTACTTCTGTAGAGGTAGTTGATTTCGAAGAGTTAGGAATGGAAGCTGTTCGTAAGATCACCATTAAAAATTTCCCTGCATTCATCATTACAGATGATAAAGGAAATGATTTCTTTGAAAATTTATAAAACTTTATCTTTTTTGTTAGAAGCCGGTTTCAATAAAATTTGAAGTCGGCTTTTTTACTGCTTTAAATCTTAGTATTATATTTGTGTAATATGTTCAGCGCAGAGGAAATTAAAGCATTAATTCAAGGAGGTGAAGGGTATAATGTCGAATTTAAGGTTCGTGTACCAAATAAACCAAAAGAAATTACAGCAGAAATATGTGCTTTTGCTAATGCTGCGGGTGGAACATTATTGCTGGGTGTAGATGATGAAAATACTATTGTAGGGGTTGAAATTGATAATGTTAAACGCTCTGCTATTCAAAATTCACTAAATGAAATCAATCCGCACATTCCTTGTCTATTTTATTCTGTTTTAGTAGATGGAAAACAAATTTGGGTCATTGAAGTAAGTTCTGGTGAGCAAAAACCATATACGTTATCGGGAGCAATTTATGTTCGACAAGGACCTAATTCACAAAAAATAACTTCGGTTGAGCAGATGCGCGATTTTTTTCAGCAATCTAGCCGTATTTATTTTGATGAAGCTCCTTGTTCTGATTTTACTTTAAATGATATAAATGAACTCTTCTTTGAAGAGTTTAGAATTGTTTCAGGATTATCTCCAGCGGTTAGTCGAGAGCAAATTATTCGAAATTTAAAATTAGAACTTCCTTCTGGAGAGATGAAAAATGGTGCTGTTTTATTTTTTGGTCAAACTCCTGAAGAATTTATTGATAAGGCTGTAATACGCTGTGTCGCATTTGAAGGTAAGGACAAAGTGTCTATTATTGATGATAAAATATATGGTGGACCGCTTTTTTATCAGTTTAAGCAAGCAATGCAGTGGCTAAAAGGGAAATTGAATGTTCGTTATAAAATTGAAGGTCAAGGACCAAGAGAGGAGATTTGGGAAATTCCGGAAGTTGCTTTTAAAGAAGCGATTATAAATGCACTTTCTCACCGTGATTATTACGATAAAGGAGCAAGAACTACGATTGAATTATTTTCGGATCGTGTTGAAATTACAAATCCAGGGGGATTAGTTTCTGCAATTTCAATGACTGATTTTGGGTTTAAAAGTCATAGTAGAAATCCATTGGTTTTTGGTCTTTTTGAAAGAATGGATATGGTGGAACAAATAGGTTCTGGGATAATTCGAATACAAGAATTACTATCAAGGCATAATTTAAAACAAGCAACCTTCAGAACAGAAGGTATGTTTACGATTATTTTTAACAGACCGATAATTGAAGAAAATGCAGAGAAAACTAGGGAGAAAACTAGGGAGAAAACTAGGGAGAAAACTAGGGAGAAAATTATTAGGTTAATATCTGAAAATAAAAACGTTACAATTAATTTATTAGCAGAGAAAACAAATGTGTCTTTGAAAACAATTGAATTTCATTTAAGCAATTTAAAAAAGGAGGGAAAAATAGAGCGTTTGGGTGCAGATAATGGTGGATATTGGGTGGTAAAAAAAAGTAGCAAAAACAAATAGTATGGCAAAAAACAAACTACGTCGATTTAGTGAAATGAAGGAATGGTCTAATGTGTTTGAACCAACATTAGATGAAAAATACAAAGAACCTTTTCCATTAAAAGGAAAATGGAACCAAGATTTTTTCAAAAACGATAATCCTATAGTATTAGAATTAGGTTGTGGAAAGGGAGAGTATAGTATAGGAATGGCAGATCACTTTCCAAATAAAAACTTTATTGGTGTAGATATTAAGGGGGCACGTATTTGGGTTGGTGCAAAAGATGCTGTAGAAAGAGGGGTAGAAAATGTTGCTTTTTTAAGAACGAAAATTGATTTCATCACTGACTATTTTGGGGAAAATGAGGTTGATGAAATTTGGTTAACATTCTCCGATCCACAACCTAATAAACCTAGAAAAAGACTTACTTCTAGTTTATTTATTGAACGTTACCGAAAAATTTTAAAACCAGGGGGAATCATTCATTTAAAAACGGATTCTGATTTACTTTTTGAATCAACAGAAGAAGAAATAAAAGAACATGGATATAATTGCTTGGAATTAACCTGGGATTTATATGCTTCGCTTGAAGGAAAATCAGAATTAGAAAAAGAAATTTTCTCAATTAAAACACACTATGAGCAACTATTTACTGCCAAAGGAAGCGTTATAAAATACTGTAAATTCACTATTTAATTAAAATTTCTCCCTTGATGGAGGAGTAGGATGGTGATAGACTTTAATCTAATATTCAAATTTATAACCAATACCTTTTACGGTTTTGATATGATTATCACCTAATTTTTCTCGAAGTTTACGAACGTGGACATCAATCGTTCTATCTCCAACTACGATATCTGTTCCCCACACTTTTTCTAGAATTACATCACGTTCAAAAACAATGTCAGGGCGAGAAGCCAATAAAGCAAGTAGTTCAAATTCTTTTTTTGGCAAATGAAATGTCTCTCCATTTTTTTCAACTATATAACGCTCTCTGTTGATAATAAAAGCATTTTTTGATTCTGCCTGCTCTTGCTTATTAAATTCATTCCGTCTTGTAATGGCATTAATTCGGCTTATTAAAACTCTTGGTTTAACAGGTTTTGTAATGTAATCATCTGCACCTGCATCTAATCCTGCGATTTGAGAGTAATCTTCTCCGCGTGCTGTTAAAAAACAAATACGAGTATGAATTAATTCAGGAAGTTTTCGTAAAGTTTCACAAACTTCAATTCCATCTGTTTCTGGCATCATAACATCTAAGATGATAACATCAGGTAAATATTTTTTTGCAATTTCTATTCCCTTTAAACCATTATTACACGCTTCTACTTCAAACCCTTCTTTTACAAGGTTATATTTTAGAATGTCTAATATGTCTTGTTCATCATCGATGATTAAAATTCTGCTCATACAGTTGTTTTTCTTAAAGCAATATAAAGTTACGAATATCTTATGAAAGGGGAGCTTATGTTATGTATAGTTTTCGTCAATATTAATAATTTCGTAACATTAACGTATGGGTTAACAAAATGTAATGAAATGATTAAGGTTTAATCTGCTTTGAACTCTTTTTTCCTTTAATTTTGTGTAACAATGAAAAATTACATATTACATCTCGAAACATCAACACAAGTTTGTTCAGTAGGACTTTCTTTGAATGGTGAATTAATTGCATTAAAAGAAGTTACAGACAAAGGCTTTGTTCATGGTGAAATGATTACTCTTTTCATTGAAGATGTATTAAAACAAGCGAATATTCTCATTTCATCCATTGTTGCTGTTTCTGTGGCGTCTGGTCCGGGTTCATATACTGGTTTAAGGATTGGTGTTTCAACAGCAAAAGGTTTGTGTTATGCATTAAATATTCCTTTGATTGCTATCGATTCGCTTAAATCTTTAGAGCAAGTAGCTAGAATGAACCAATCAACGGCTACGATTGTTTCTATGATAGACGCAAGAAGAATGGAAGTTTTTTCAGCAATATATAATTCAGTTGGAGAGGTTATTAAACCTATATCCGCTGATGTATTAGATGAAAATTCCTATGAGCAGTTTTTACCTTTTACTGTTGTTGGTGATGCTGTTGGTAAAGTGAAAAATCTTTGGGAAAATAGAAACATTCACTTTGAAGAAACTTACATTGCATCTGCAAAAGGTCAAGTTAAAATTGGTTATGAGAAATTTCAAAAACAAGAATTTGAAGATGTTGCTTATTTTGAACCTTTTTATCTGAAAGATTTTGTGACAGGAGTTTCTACAAAAAATGTGTTAAATAATGGGTGATAAACTGGCAAAACAAATATTGGAATCTACTCGTCCTTTTGTGATAGCTGGTCCATGTAGTGTAGAAACTGAAGAACAAACACATACAATAATTCAACAACTTGCAACCGAAGGAAAGGTTCAGTTAATTCGTGCAGGAATTTGGAAACCACGAACTCGACCTGATTCCTTTGAAGGAATTGGTGAAAGAGGTTTTTCTTGGTTAAAAGAAGCTTGTCAGCAAGTTAATTTACCTTTTACTGTTGAGGTTGCAAACACCAAACACGTTGAGATTGCATTGAAAGAAGGTGCTGATGTTCTTTGGATTGGTGCGAGAACAACTGTCAATCCATTTGCTGTTCAGGAAATTGCAGATAGTTTGAAAGGAACTCAAATTCCTGTGATGATAAAAAATCCAGTGAATCCTGATTTGAATTTATGGATTGGTGCTTTTGAACGTATGCAACAGGCGGGTATTAATGATTTAGTAGCAATTCACAGAGGTTTTTCTGTTTATAAACATGAAGTTTACCGTAATGTTCCTAATTGGGAGATACCAATTGCATTAAAACAAGAATTACCAACCATTCCGTTGATATGCGACCCAAGTCATATAGCAGGTAGAACCGATTTATTGTTAGAGGTTTCGCAAAAAGCGATGGACTTGAATTATGCAGGTTTAATGATTGAAACACATCCTAATCCTGAAAAAGCGTGGTCGGATGCTAAACAACAAATAACAGCAAAGGGGTTAACTGAATTATTGAATGCGTTAATATTAAGAACCCGTCAGTCTGATAATTTTACGACAGAGGAATTGGAGTTATTTCGCAAAAAAGTAGCGGAATTAGATTCTACCATGTTTGAATTGTTATCGGAAAGAATGAAGATTAGTGAATTGATCGGTAAATTCAAAAAAGATAATAACATCACAATTCTTCAAGAAGAGCACTGGAAAAATTTATTAGATTCTCGATTGAAATTAGCTCACGAACTTCAATTAAGCAGTGAATTTGTTAGGTCTATTTTAGATGCTATTCATTTAGAGTCTATTACTAGACAAATCAATGTGATGAATAAATAGTAAGATGACGATTACTGTTTTTCCAAAAAAATATAAAGGGAATATTCTTATACCTTCATCAAAAAGTGATACACAACGAGCATTATTAGCAGCATCCTTATCCAACGGAAAATCAATTTTAAAAAATGTTGGTATAAGTGAAGATGATAAAGCAATGTTATCCACAATAAAACAATTAGGAGCAAGTGTTAAATCAATCAATGAAAATGATTTAGAAATAGATGGAATTGAATCTTTTCCTTCTGAAATTACACTACATTGCGGCGAAAGTGGCCTAGGTTCACGTTTGTTAATTTCGATTTGCGCATCTCAAGCTGGAAAATATACGTTAAATGCGGAAGGGTCTTTATTAAAAAGGACGATGTTATTTTATGTTGATTTTTTTAAGAAACATAATCTAGAGGCTAATTTTTTTAACCACCATTATTTGCCTGTATCTTTAATTGGCGGTTTGAATGCGGATGAATTTGTTGTTGATGGAACTCAAAGTTCACAATACATTTCCGGATTGTTGATGGCATTGCCTTTGTTGAATGGAAAAAGTTCATTGAAAGCTGAAAATTTAAAAAGCATTCCTTATGTTGACATGACGATTCAAACGTTAAAACAGTTTGGGATACAAATCCAGCGAACGTCAAAAGAATCCTTTTTTATAAATGGGAATCAATCGTATCAAGCAACTCAGTATACAGTTGAATCTGATTGGAGTAGCGCTAGTTTTTGGTTAGTTGCAAGTGCTTTAGGACAAGAAATAACAGTTTCTGGTTTAAATATTGATAGTTTACAAGCAGATAGAAAAATAATAGAAATTTTAATTTCTGCTGGATGTGAGCTTAAAATAGAAAATGGACGGATAAGTTTTGAAGGAAAAAATCGTAAAGGATTTGAAGTTGATTTAGCGGATTGTCCTGATCTATTTCCAATCTTAACAATTTTTGCGGTATTATCTCCCGGAACTTCCGTTTTACATGGAGTTGAAAGATTGATAAATAAAGAAAGCAATAGAGGTAAGGTCTTACAAGAGGAGTTAGCCAAACTTGGGGTTGCTATTCAGTTAAATAAAAATACAATGATCATTGAAGGTGTTCGGTCAGTTTCGGGTGGAGTTATTTCTTCTCAGAATGACCATCGTATTGCTATGGCCTTTGCTATTCTTGGGATGTTTTCAGAATCTGCTTTAAGCATAGAAAATTCCGAGTCAGTTTCAAAAAGCTATCCCAATTTTTGGGAAGAAATAGCAAAACTTTAGTTTAGATTTTGATATAAAACCTTTCCAATTCGATCTATATGTTCTTTTAATTCAATAGTTTGAATTTTTTCATAGTGTATTACATCAAATTTATAAGGTAGATTTGAAAATTCATTCAACTCGTCATCAATTTGATTTATTTCTTCAGATGAAATGTTTACACCTTTTATAGCTAAATCAACATCACTTCCATTTTTGAAATTTCCCTTTGCTCGACTACCAAAAATTTGAACTTCTTTTATGGTATTATATTTTTTAAAAAGAGTTAATAAGAAATGGATATCTGAATCTAATAAACCAAATTTGTTCATTTTATTTGTCTGATAATGTTGTTTTTAATTTTTGAAAAAGGGGATGATACTTGGTGTGAATTAATAAATCTAAATTAGTTGCTTTTTCTTCATCATAGGTATGCAAAGATAGATTTCGATCAACTAATAAGTCCATCCAAGCGTGTCCATTTTCAATGATGCCAATTTCAAACGCTTTTTTAATTGCATTGCTAGGTGTATTAACATCATTGAATCCTTGTTCTTCTAAATAATCCTTTAAAACTTTCCAGGAAAGCTCACAACACATCTCAAAAAATTAAATAATACCTGCTTTTTGAACAATATCTGGTTGTTCAATATTTAACGCATTTTCAAGTAATGACAATGCCTTTGTGTAATTCGTATAGCGTTGCTTCCAACGAACATCTGAATTATCCATGATTCAATTTTATGTATTATCTACAATCCAATTAATACGCTTCCAACGAATTGTCTACTTCTTCAATCCAAGCTAAAATTCCACCATCTAAATTATAAAGGTTTTCTAACTGGTAGTTTTGTTCTAAAAAATCAATAACATTTCCGCTTCTTTTTCCAGAACGACAATGAACAACTACTGGTTTGTCAGCAGCAAGTTCTTCTACTCGAGAAGGAATTTCATTCATCGGAATAGAAATACCATCAATACTACAAATCTCTACTTCATAGGGTTCTCTAACATCGATTAATTGAAAATCTTTGCTTTCGTCTTTCCATGCTTTTAATTCTTGAACAGTAATGCTTTTCATAGTGTTATTTTTTAGGAGATTTTTAAATCAGGGTATAAAGTTAAATGTTATTCGTGTTTTGTTAATATTTAAACATATCTTTTTACAAATTCCCATAGAATAACTCCCGCACAAACAGAAACATTTAGGCTGTGTTTCGTTCCAAATTGAGGGATTTCTATGATGTAATCACTTGCATCAATCACATCTTGGTCCACACCATCGACTTCATTGCCAAAAACCAACGCAATTTTTTCGTAGTCTAACTCGTGAATGTGTTGAAGAAAAGTAGTTTTTTCAGCTTGTTCTATGCTTGCTACTTTTACACCTTGTGATTTTAATTCGTTAACCAATTCAATAATTGAACTTCGATGTTCCCAATTTACAGTTTCGGTTGCGCCTAATGCCGTTTTTTGAATTTCACGATGAGGTGGAATTGCCGTTATTCCACACAAGTAAATCTTTTCGACATTAAAAGCATCTGAAGTTCTAAAAAATGAACCTATATTATTCAGACTTCGAATGTCGTTCAGTATGACAATCACTGGAAATTTAGGTTGTTCTTTAAATAGTTCTTCCGATACTCGATTCAGTTCCCAAAGTTTTAATTTTCGATTCATTGTATTGTTAAATTCGAGTATAAAGTTAGGCATATTTTCAACATAAGTTTTCATATTTGTTGATAAGAAATAGGGCTAAAATTATGTCCCATAAACCTTTGCTCGTAATTTTACATTTAATTAAAAGAAACGATTTTGGCTAAAGGAAAAGGTGATAATGGGGCTAGTGAAACCCCTCTAATGCAACAGTATAATCAAATAAAAACACGTCATCCGCAGGCTTTATTGTTATTTCGAGTTGGGGATTTCTATGAAACTTTTGGGGAAGATGCAATCAAAGCGTCACGTATATTAGGGATCACTCTTACGAAACGAAAAAATGGTGTAGCTGCTACGATTGAATTAGCTGGTTTCCCACATCATTCAATAGATAACTACCTACCAAAATTGGTTCGTGCAGGTCAGCGTGTTGCGATTTGTGATCAGTTAGAAGATCCTAAAATGACCAAGACTATTGTAAAACGAGGGGTAACCGAATTAGTTACTCCTGGGGTTTCTTTTAATGATCAAGTACTCGACCAAAAGAAAAATAATTTCTTGTGTGCAATTCATTTAGATCAGAAAGTACATGGTGTTTCTTTTTTGGATGTTTCTACTGGTGAATATTTAATTGCGCAAGGTTCCATAGAATATATTGATAAATTAATTCAAGGATTTGAACCAAGTGAAATCATATTTCAAAAGAAATGTACTTCTTTTTTCAAAGAAACATTTGGAGAGAAATACTATACTTACAAATTAGAAGATTGGGTTTTTTCGACTGATTTTGCCGATGAGTCCTTGAACAAACATTTTGGCACAAAAAATCTGAAAGGTTTCGGAGTTGATGAGTTAAAATCAGGGATTATAGCAGCTGGAGCTATTTTACATTACCTTTCTGAAACACATCATGAAAAACTCGGTCATATTACACATCTTTCTCGTATTGAAGAAGAGAAATATGTATGGTTAGATCGGTTTACAGTACGTAATTTGGAATTGATTCACTCTCCTAATGAAAATGCAACTACTTTATTACATGTTTTAGATCATACTCTAACTCCAATGGGGGGACGTATGCTAAAACGTTGGATGGTATTACCGTTGAAAGAGTTAAAACTGATTCAGTCAAGATTGGAATCTGTTTCATTTTTTACCCAAAACGAAGATGTACGTTATCGTATTTCTGAGAGATTAAAAGATATTGGTGATTTAGAACGACTTATTTCGAAAGTAGCTGTTGGTAGGGTGCATCCAAAAGAAGTAAAGCAATTGGAAACTACTTTACGTCAAATAGCTCCTATTAAAATGGAATTAATAGAAGCAAAAATAGCATCTTTAAATAATATTGGTGATCAACTAAATATTTGTCATACTCTAGTTGAATTAATTTCAAAAACCCTTATGGATGAACCATCCGTTCAAATCGGAAAAGGGTTGGTAATTGCTGCTGGTGTAGATTCAGAATTGGATGAGTTGAGAGAAATTGCTTTTAATGGGAAAGCTTATTTAGAACAACTTCAACAAAGAGAGTCTGAACGAACAGGTATTCCTAGTTTGAAAGTTTCTTTTAATAACGTTTTTGGGTATTACTTAGAAGTTACAAATACACATAAGGATAAAGTTCCAGAAGAATGGATTCGTAAGCAGACTTTGGTGAATGCAGAACGATATATTACACAGGAATTAAAAGAATACGAGCATAAGATTTTAGGGGCTGAAGAACGCATGTATGCGATTGAATCTAGGTTATTCCAAGAATTGGTTCTTACAATGGCTGATTACATACAACCAATTCAATACAATGCTGTTTTGATTGCGCAATTAGATTGTTTGTTATCTTTTGCAACTGTCTCAATTGAAAATGAATATGTTCAACCTCTAATGGACGAAAGTTTTGTGATTGACATTGAAGATGGTAGGCATCCTGTTATCGAAAAACAATTAAAAATAGGGGAGGAGTATGTCTCAAATAATGTCTTTTTAGATAAGGATGAACAGCAAATAATGATGATTACCGGACCTAATATGTCTGGTAAAAGTGCCTTGTTAAGACAAACGGCGTTAATTTCCTTAATGGCACAAATGGGATGTTTTGTTCCAGCAAAAAGAGCACGTTTAGGATTGGTTGATAAAGTATTCACAAGAGTAGGTGCGTCTGATAATATTTCTTCTGGAGAATCTACTTTTATGGTAGAAATGAACGAAACATCAAGTATTTTAAATAATCTATCTGATCGAAGTTTGATTTTATTAGATGAGATCGGAAGAGGGACAAGCACCTATGATGGTATTTCGATTGCTTGGGCAATTGCAGAATATATTCATGAACATCCGAAAGTAAAAGGAAAAACATTGTTTGCCACTCATTACCATGAATTGAATGAAATGACAAATCAGTTTCCGAGAGTTAAAAATTTCAATGTATCTGTTAAAGAATCTGGAAATAAAATTATTTTCTTGAGAAAATTAGTAGAGGGTGGAAGTGAGCATTCATTTGGTATTCATGTAGCGAAATTAGCAGGTATGCCCAAACAGGTAGTTGATAGAGCGAGTAAAATTTTAGTGCAGTTAGAAAAATCACATGCTGGTCAAGAAAAAAAGAAAGTATCAGCAGGACCAAGTGTAGATGACATTCAATTAAGTTTTTTTCAATTAAATGACCCTGTTTTAGAGCAAATTAGAGAAGAATTAGTAGCGATCGATATCAATACTTTAACCCCTGTAGAAGCACTGATGAAATTGAATGAAATAAAAAAATGGACCGGGGGATAAAAAAATATTTGAGGGGTGTTGCGAATTCAAAAAAAGTATTTATATTTGCACACGCTTTTAGGGAGAATAGTTAACGAATTATTCATTTAACCTTGATGTTTTACTGCGAGAATAGCTCAGTTGGTAGAGCACAACCTTGCCAAGGTTGGGGTCGCGAGTTCGAATCTCGTTTCTCGCTCAATAAATTTTTAAGTCGCTCGAGTGGTGGAATTGGTAGACACGCCGGACTTAAAATCCTGTGGGCGCTTGCCCGTGCGGGTTCAAGTCCCGCCTCGAGTACGTGTGACCCTCATAATCTTTTGATTGTGAGGGTTTTTTGTTTTATTTAAGTTTTTTTTCCAAACATTTTCCAAACACATCAAGGTTTATTTGATTTCATATCTTTGTGGAACTAAAATCTGTAATGATGAAAACAAAGTACACTTTTGAAGATTGGTTAAATGTTAAAGTTGTTTTAAAAACTACGAAAGGAATATTTGATGAGGTGTCGGAAGAGAACAAAGTTTCATTTGAAGATTTTGATGAAATTGAGGTTGTTAAAATTAAAGAAAAACAAAAAAGTATATTTAATGAATTATTGGATAAAAAATATAATGATTTAAAAAGTGAATTTTTACTCAAACTCGAAAATTCGAAATTACCCCAAAGTTTAATTCAAAGAGAATATAATTCAATTCAGTCTTTATTTAAAAACAAATTTTCCTGCATTAATAATATTTATGTTTCTCCAATAAAAGGTGATAATAAATCTTATGATGCTTGGTATTATCTTTCGATGATAAATCATTTTCAAAATTGTAAGGTAGCAGGAATTGTGAATGATTTTAGTGAGATTCCAAGCCCAAATAGTCGTTTTTATTTAAATAATTTAGTTCCACCCGAAGTTATGCTTTCAGCATATTTAAAGATGTTTAACTTGGTAGCAAGAATGATTTCTCTTAAAAAACCTGTAGTATCAAAACAAAAGGATGATAGGATTATCGAGCAAATAATTGAAAAGAATGAAGAAAAACCATTAGTTAGGCAATTATCCCCCGAAGAAGCGAGATTTTTTGTTGGAATTGAGGCTTATGATTTTTTTATCAAATGTAAAAATGGCATAAAAAATAGAGGGAAAATCAGAAAAAATAATATTGATGAATTTCAATCACCATTAGAATTAAATAAATATAGTGGTATTTTTCATTTTATGATGTCAAAAAAACTGATATTTGAAAAGACAAATCACTCTTCATTTCTTAAATATTTGATAGAGAAGCACGATGCCATTATTCCTAAAAATCAATCTAAATTTCCACATAGTTATTCAGATTCAGATAAAGAAAAAATTGAATTATGGTATGGGGTTGACTTTGGAAAATAAGTTGGTTTTATACAAAATAATCTTTACAATCTTATTAATAAGATTGTAAAGATTATTTTTAATTATTCAATATTGATTAATATTTTCAATATCAGTTAATGTAAAGTAATACCCTTCAGTTGGTGTTTTTAATAATTTACCTATTTCTTGTATTGATTTTTGAGCAATAAAAACACACTTTTCTTCATCTCCATTTACGTAATAAATTACTTCTGTAAAAGATGATTCAGAGTCATTTCCTTCATCTTCTATATTAGAATCATAAGATAGTCCTGTATTAATTATTATAGTACCCAAATCTAATCTTTCATTTAATAGATTAATTAATTTTTTTGAATTAACTGCTGTTAACGTTAAATTCTGTGTGGAAATTCTCACTTCGTTTCTCATAAATATATTTTTAATTTTTTTCGTGTTTGACAAAACAATTACATCATTTTGGGTGTGATAATTACATCTAATTTGGTGCAATTATCACACCCAAAATGGTGTGTTTAATATGTTGTTATTCAATGCTTTGATTTTATTTTTGAAGAAAATTAATAACTATGGAAGCAAGTACATTATTACACAATATAAGCCCCGATGAGTTTTTACTTAAAGTGAAAGATATAATCGCTGAGACTTTAAAAACAATATCAATAAATGCAAAAAATGATAACTCAGATGAACTTTGGACAGTAGAAGAAACTGCTCAATATTTCAAAAAAAGCAAAGATACTATTGAGAATTGGACGAATAAAGGTTATTTAATTAAGCATCTTATTGGCAATTCTGTTTATTATAAACCTTCAGAAGTAAAAAATGCATTAATTCCACAGAGAGTTAATAAACATCATTAAATTCTTATTTCCAATGCAGAACGAATCTACAGAAGTAAATCGATTAAAATCGGTTGCTCAAACGCTTGAAAGAACGATTGATAAATTAAATCTAAAGACTATTGAGGTAGGTGGTTACATCAATCAAGATACTTTATGTCGATTTCTCAATTACTCGAGAGATAGAGTAAGAAGATTAGAGAAAAATGGTTTATTGAAATCAGAGGTTTTCTTACATAGAAAATTTTACAAGGTAGTAGATGTAATTAAACTAATTGAAAGTAACCCTAAAAAACAATAATATGAGCGAGTGGATAAGAAGTGGTTATAGGAAATTACAAGAGCCGTCACTATATAATCATAATTACGGTTTTTTTGAACACATTTATCCATTATATGCAATACGATTAACAAATATTAAAACAGGTAAAAGTTTTTGGGGTAATGATTTACAGAATAAAAAAAATAAAAAAAATAGAATACTTGAAGATTTTAAACAAGCATATTGGGATTTTTATAAAGAAGGTTTGTTGACTATTACATCTTGTGTTGTAAATGCAGAAGAATATAAATCTGTTTCGGCATTTATTGATATTAAGAAACGTTTATTAAAAAAACATAATATAAAAGTACTTGGTTATGTTTCTGTTCTTGATATAGGAAAAAAATTACTGAAACCTCATTATCATATTCTTTTTGCTACAACTACTATGTCAGCAGAACAGGTATTTAAATTTTTAAATGATAAAGGGAAAGAGAAATATTCGGCTGAATTATTACAGACCAAAAATGGTATGCAAAAGTATTTAAACAAAAAGGAATTATATAGTAAAAATAAAAAAGGAAGGTGTTATACAAGGAGTAGAAAGTTTGAAAGTCTTTTATCAATCAAAATCAATCAAAAAACAAAGATTAAGAAAAGTACTAAATCAAAAATCAAAACTTTAGCAAAGTTGTCTGATATATTTAATAATAATCGTAAAATAATAAAGCAATCAAAAACAGTTAAACTAATGTTTAACTCCCCAATAAAAAACAAAGAATTAATCGTTCAAAGTATTTATAAAGATAAAATTAAAAGCAACCATTTATTTGGCTACTTCTCCATTACCAATAAGACATCTACTATTTTATACCTACAAATTTATTTACCAAAATTTCTGTGTAAAAGAGTAAAAGAAAAATTTAAAATATCAAAACAAAGGATTAAAGAACATTTTGATTATCAAGAGTATAAAGTAGTCGAAAAATTGCTACTTAAAAATGCTGATATTGAAGAATGTGCAAAATTTATAGAGTTTTAAAACGCATCAAAATATATTCAAAATACTGCATTATACTATGTAAACTCAAGTAAGTTGTAATTATTTATTTTAAAATGGTTCATAATAAATAATTTCATTAGAAAATTTAATATTATGCTTAAAACAGACCCATATACATCAGAAGAGTTTATTCCATTAAGATGTAACCAACGATTTGCAAAAAGTAAGAATAGAATTGCATATCATAATTTAATTAATAATGAGTTTAGAAAAAAAATAGAGGTAATAAATAAACCTTTGATTAAAAACCTAAAAATTTTGGATGAATTATTTTTATCTGATAAGAGGACAAATAATAATTCTCTCATTTTTCATAAGGAATTTCTTTTAGGCAGAAATTATGATTTTACAAAACATACCCATTATGATAGTTATGAAGGGAAAAATCGAACAGCCTGTTATAACTATTTAATAATTCATATGGAAAATGAAAAAATAAAAATCATTAAAACTTGTGAATTATGAATATGATTGACCTTTGTGATGTTTGCCTTTACCCTAACCCCAATAAACAACTTTCAATTTTATTAAAAGAAAATAATATGTTAAAATCAAAAAATAAGGAAATCATAATAACTATGATTGCGATAACACTTGTAGTTACTGCTTTTTCCACTTATACATTATATGAGAATAAGAAATTGACTAATCAATTAAAATTAAAGAATGGAAACTAAAAATATCCCACCACAATCAAAAATTATAAATAAAAACGATTTTATTAAAAGTGCTTTAGAAAAAGTTACTTCCAAACGTGTCGTATATATAGGAACAGGTGTTCTGATTTTTTTTCTATTACCTTATATATTGAGAGGTGTCGGAAATACGATTCGTGCAATGAAAGATTGTGGAGATGCAATTAAGGGAGTTTAACAAAATTAAGGTGTACTTCAAATTGTGAAAAATTCAATCTCCAAAAAATTACCTCATTGATATAAAATCCTATTAATTCACAACAAAAATAGGGTGTGAGTAATACAAACCTAAAAATGTGACAAAATGAAAGTGTTATATGTACGAACCTCATCTTTTGAACAGCGTTCCGATAGACAACTAAATAACTCTAAAGATTATGATTTAGTAATAGAAGATAAATGTTCGGGTGCTATCCCTTTTTTTGAAAGAGATGGCGGGAAAAAAATTGAAAAGTTAATTTCTAAAAATGAAATTAAGTCTTTATTTGTTCATCAAATTGATAGGTTAGGGAGAAACTTGTTGGATATATTGAACACCATTAATGTCTTTAACAAAAAAGGTATTTGTGTTAACATCACTCAACAAGGATTAAAAACATTAAATGAAGATGGTAAAGAAAATCCGATTGCCAAAATGACAATTTCTATTTTGGGTGTGGTGGCAGAAATGGAGCGTAATCTTATAAAGGAACGTCAAATGGAGGGGATTGTTATAGCAAAAGCCAAAGGTGTTTATAAAGGTCGTATTAAAGGAAGTGTGGATTCAAATTTAGACTTTCTAAATAAACCGAGAGTTAAGAAGGCTCTTGAGTATTTGAAAAATGATATGAAAGGTGTTGAAGTTAGCAAATTGACAGGGCTTCATCAAAATACTATCAGTAAAATAGTTAGAATTAACAAACAAGTTAATGGATAAGAATTTAAGTTAAATCGTTAGTATTTCACACCCTCCCATATTCCCCATACTTCGTTTTGAAGTAATCAAATAAGATTTCTGTTTTTACTAAAACATCTCCATCTCCATAAGTAGGATAGGGTAGTTTGCTATATAAATAATCGTTAATTGCTTTTTTGACAGCAGATGCAGTTTGAATTTTCTCCATCCATCTATCAACTTGGAACTCATTATTTTTTAATTGTTCTAATAATTTTTTGGCAGTATCTTTCAATTCGATACGTTCTTTATCTGAAATCTTTTTTCCTTTATTCAATAAATCGAATACCACTAATTCATCTTCTTCCAAATGCTCACGTTCGGCACGTTTTTCTTCATCAGATAAATCACCCAATAGCAAGATAAGTTGGTCGAATAATTCTTTTACTGTAGCATATTCTTTACCATTGTTGTAATTCTCAATGATTTCTTGGTATCGTTCATAGAAATTTATTCGCTCAGGATTTTGGTCGATTAGACGATTTAATTTTTTATTGATTCTATCTTTTAACGATTGAACAGCGATATTCTTGTTGTTACCGACTTTTAAAAACTCTTCTTCAATCTTTTGAAAATCTAAACTACTAATGTCTATTTTTTGACCGTATCCTTCTGCTTGTTCTAATACAACATTCAAACTCTCAATACTTTCATTTACTATATATTGCACTTTTGAAACAATATGAGAAACATCGGCTTCATCAACATTGTCTGTCATCATTGAATATACAGCGTTGATTGCATCTCGTTGGTCCTTAAAATCGTAGATAGCCTTGTCAGGCATTAATGCTTTATATTTTTTAAATACCTCTCTTGCTAATACACCAAATTTATTACGTGTTTCATCACTAATACAAATTGCATTATAGGCTTCTTCGATATGTTTTAATCTGTAAAGATTATCTTCTGCTTTTGAGATTTTATCCAAATTAAATTTACATTCCTCTGCAAAAAACAACTCTGTACCAAGAATCGTTTCGTTTAAGTCTGCAATTAATTCTTCTAATTCACGTACAGGTGCATCTTCAGTTCCTTCACCACCTCTTCCTTTGTTATCGCTGTCTCCGTATATGGCTAATGCTTCCAATAAGGCTTTATAGGTTTCGATGTAATCGACAATCAAGCCATTGTTTTTTCCTTCGTGAACTCGATTTGCACGTGCTATCGTTTGCATCAAGGTATGTGATTTCATCGGTTTATCTAAATATAAGGTAGATAAACTTTTTACATCAAATCCTGTAATCCACATTGCACAAACAATCGCTAAACGGAAAGGATGTTCTTCTGCCTTGAACTCTTTCTCAAGGTCACGGCTATTCATTTTCAATCGGTGAGGTTCGATGTCTAAGCCCCACGCTTCAAACTTATCTATTTCATTTTGCTCGTGACTTACAATAACGGTAATTTCAGTTTCTTTTGCCCATTCTAAATTGCGTTGTTCAGTAAGTTGTTCTTGTAAGTCTGTAAGTTTGTTTATCTCTTTTTGTCTTGTTTCACAATAGATTTTCCATTCTTCGACAATCAAATCATACATTTTTACTGCGGTGATTTTATCCATTGCAACAAACATTGCTTTGCCTTTATATCCTCTTCCGTTAAAATGCGAAACAACATCTTTTGCGATAGCACGAAGTCGTTTTTCTGCTGTAAGTATTGGGTATTCTCTTGAGAAAAGTCTTTTTAATTTGTCTTGTTGGTCGCTATCTAAATCTTCATTTTCAATAGCCTCACGTATTTGTTCGTTGATGAGTGGATTGTCTAATTTCAGTTTCTCTCCACGATTTTCGTAATATAAAGGAACAGTCGCACCATCTTCTATAGAGCGTTTGAAATCATATTTTGAAACATATTCACCGAATATTCTACGTGTTAATTCATCATCTTTGAATAAAGGTGTTCCTGTAAATCCAATAAACGATGCGTTTGGTAGTGCTTTTCGTAAATTCATCGCCAATGAACCTCCTTGTGTTCGGTGGGCTTCATCTGATATAACAATGATATTATCACGCTCTGTGATAGTTTCATCAAAGTTGAATTTATGAATTAATGAAAATATATAGCGTTGGTCTGTTTTGAGTAATGCTTTTAAATGTTCGCCACTTGTTGCTCGAACATTTACATCTTGTACTGCACCAACACCTGTAAACGTGTTGTAAATCTGTGTATCTAATTCAGTTCTATCCGTAACAAGTAAAAACGTATAACCACCACCTAATGCTCGAAGTATTTTTTGTGTTAAAAATACCATTGAATAACTTTTGCCACTACCTTGTGTGTGCCAAAATACACCTAATTTTTGAGCATCTTCCTTTGGTATCAATCCTTTTTTTGCTTGTTCTTGAACAAGTTGAAAATGTTCTACGGCTTTATTTACTCCGATGAATTGATGGTTACGAGCAATTAATTTAATAATCGAACCTATTGAAGTGTCAAATAAGATAAAGTTTTCGAAAAGGTCTATCATTCGAGTTTTCTCACAAATTCCTTTTAGAATGGTATCTAAACTGATTATTCCTTCTTGTTCTTCCGTGATTCTTTTCCAATCGTGGAAATGTTCATATTTAGAAGTAATTGCTCCAATCTTACTTTCGATACCATTGCTCAGTAATACGAAAGCATTGCAATGAAATAAATGAGGTATTGTGCGTTTATAATCGCTAAGATTAGTTTCATAGGCAACCTTTAATTTGCGATGATGTGCTTTTAGTTCAATGAAAAGTAAGGGGATTCCGTTGACAAAACCAACAATATCAGGTCGTTTTCTTCTTTTTGATTTACCTTCAATCCATAACTGTTGTACGGCTAAAAAATGGTTGTTTTCAGCATTATCAAAGTCGAATACTTTTATTTTTTTGTTACGGATAATTTCTCCTTTTTCGTTTTTATAGGTAACAGGTATTCCTTCTTTTAAGAAAGTATGTTTTTCAAAATTTATATCTGCAAGACTTTTTGTAACATCATCATTCTGTATGAGTTCAAATGCTAAGTCATAGGCTTGTTTGGGTAGGTTTGGGTTTAGTTTTTGAATGGCTTGATAAAAATAACGCTTCAATATTGCATCGGCTTCGCTGTTTCTACCAATAGTTCCTTCCTCACCAAAGGTTTCACCTTGATAAACATTCGCAATTTCCCATTGTAATTGATTCTTAAAAATCTCAATACACGTTTGCTCTATGAGTGCATCTTCAGAATATTTATTTGCCATTTATTGATGTAAAGTCATTTTGAGTTTGAATATCGTAATTTCTTTTTTTATAGTGGATTTGTTTGAGATAAATTTATTAAATAATAAATCGTGGTTTAATATCATATCCATTTTCATTCTTCAATATATGATAATTACCCAATTTGAAAAGTACAGTTAATAGATTCCAAAATAATTCTATTGAGTAGTCTTTTGGGCTATTGAAACAATGTGCAATATTATTTCTCTGATTAATACCTTCTTTAGTAAATATGAATTTGAAAAAAGTTAAATCATCAATAGGTATTATTTCTTTTATCTTTTCATCATTTATTAGGTTTTCTAAATTCACACTTTCTTTTGTGCCATCTTCATTTAGTCTAATCGTTTGTGCTCCTGCTTTCTGAGAGAAGTATCTTAAAATACCTTCAAATTTTAAAGTAAGTGAATCAATCACAACGATTAAAATGTCTTGAGGAACATTTAGTTGATTGTCTATTATAGTAACATTGTCAAAATATAGTTTTATAGATGGTAAAAGCAGTTCTAACCAATTATATTGAGGTGTATTTCCATAATATTCATCATTGATGCAGTTATACCAAGTATTTTCTTCTAAATACTTTTGTATATCATTATAATTGATTTTTTTATTTATAATTCCTTTTGTGA
The DNA here is from genome assembly GCA_947464135.1 of Flavobacteriia bacterium. GTDB lineage: Bacteria > Bacteroidota > Bacteroidia > Flavobacteriales_D > Crocinitomicaceae > CANHVK01. The sequence continues at coordinate 33,695 of CANHVK010000020.1, forward strand.
ATATTTGATTAATATGTTGCTTACTAAACATTTGGTAATTGAGATTATATTGATGTATTCCTTTGTATTCTAATGACAAATTATTGTTTTTATCAAAAGTTAATGTCGAAAATAGTTCTTGTATTTCTGATTTATGATATTCTTCAAATAACTCTGATTTCGGTAACAATTTTTCACAAAGTATGATGTAGTAAAAGATATTTTGAGTGCAATTTTCG
>CANHVK010000021.1 GCA_947464135.1 Flavobacteriia bacterium
GAACATATAACTCCTGAACTTATTGAAGAGGTAAGAAGTTCTTTTTTAGGAGAACAACAACAGGTACCGCCCATTTTTTCTGCCAAACAAGTGGATGGAAAGCGTGCTTATGATTTGGCGCGCGCAGGAAAAGAGGTTGTATTAAAGTCAAACACCATTCATATTAACGATTTTCAAATTTCGATGGATCGTTTCCCTGAAATTGATTTCAGCATTTCTTGTTCAAAAGGAACATACATTCGTTCGATTGCAAGTGATTTTGGAAAAAAATTGAATTCAGGAGGAACCTTAATTGCATTAAGAAGAACAAAATCAGGAAATTTTGATGTTGAAAATGCTCATTCTGTTGAAGAATGGATAGAGATAATACAACAAATTAATCAGCCTTCAGCTACACCACAATGAAGAAAATTTGTCTAATTGAAGACGAAGAAAGTTTAGCCGATTTAATTCGAATGAACCTCGAATTGGAAGGGTATCGCGTGGATGTAATTACACACGGTACGGAAGCCTTTTTACGTGCATTTGAGATGGAGCAATTTGATCTCATAATCTTAGATGTAATGCTTCCTGAAGTGAGTGGATTGACTATTTGTAAAGAAATAAGAAAATATAGCCGCGTACCCATTTTGTTTTTATCTGCGAAAGGGACTACTCAAGATCGCATTGCAGGATTAAAAATCGGGGCAAATGATTATTTACCAAAGCCTTTTGATTTAGAAGAGTTATTATTACGTGTTCAAGTATTAGTAGAAGGAATAGAAGAAAATACCGCACCGCTTGAAAAAGTGGTTATCGGAAATCACCAAGTAGATTTTACTACCTTTGAAGTGAAACATCTAAATACAGGAGTAAGTATTGATTTATCGAAACGTGAAATCGAGTTGTTAAAGATGTTTTACAATCGCATTGGAGTGGTAGTGTCACGAGAAGATATTTTGGATGAATTATGGGGAAATGATCAGTTTCCAACAGCTAGAACAATTGATAATTACATTTTATCATTCCGAAAATTATTTGAGGAAGATCCAAAAAACCCTAAATTTTTTCACAGCATCAGAGGTGTTGGATATAAATTTACGTTAGAGAATTAATTATGAGTGAAGAAGTTTTTCAAGCAAAACAATTACGTTACGACAAAGCCTATTTGAGAATGGCTCAGACTTGGTCTGAACTTTCACATTGTACACGTAAAAAAGTGGGTGCGTTAATCGTAAAAGACGGTGCAATTATCTCTGACGGATACAATGGTACACCTGCTGGGTTTGACAACTGTTGTGAAACAGACGACAATCAGACACATTGGTTTGTTTTACACGCAGAAGCAAATGCGATATTAAAAGTCGCTAAATCAACCAATAACTGTAATGGTGCTACTTTATACCTTACTTTATCTCCTTGTAAAGATTGCTGTAAATTGATTTTACAAGCGGGTATTAGTAGAGTGGTTTATATGAATCATTATCGAGATACTGATGGCGTTGAATTTTTAAAATCTGCTGGTATACAAGTAGATCAAATACCTATAATTGATTAAAATGGAAAATAAAAATCCTAAAAATAAATACTGGATTCCAACACTTGTTTTTGCTTTTATGGCAATAGGGATTTGGTTGGGGTATACACTTTCACCAAGTCGTTCTGGTGTTTTATTATCAAAAGGTGAAGAACGCTATTCAAAATTGAAAGACATCGTTGAGATGTTAAACACAAGGTATGTAGATGAAGTAAATGGTGATAAGATTTTTGAAGAAACCATTTCAGATATGCTCCACAAGTTAGATCCTCACAGTAATTATTTAACTGCGGAAGAAGCTAAAAGAGCAAATGAACAAATTCAAGGACAATTTGGTGGAATAGGGGTTCGATTTGCTGTTATTCGTGATACCATTTGTATAACAAATGTGGTACCAAATTCTCCTTCTTTGGCTGCCGGTATTCAAGCTGGAGATAAAATAATTAAGATTGAAAATAAATCGGTAGCAAGTAAAAAAATAAGCAATGAACAAATTATGAAATTGCTCAAAGGTCCTGAAAATACTGGTGTCAATCTTACGTTGCTTCGCAATAAAATCAAAATACATAAGTCAATTATTCGTGGAATTATTCCATTAGGTTCAGTGATTTCTGCATACATGATTAATCCTACTACTGGTTTCATTAAAATCGATGAATTCTCAATTACTACAGGTAAAGAATTCCAACAAGCTGCTGATCGATTGAAGAAAAGTGGAATGAAAAAAATGATTCTTGATTTGCGAAATAACCCAGGTGGTGTTCTCCAATCAGCCGTTGATATTGTGGATGAATTTTTACCTGCTGGAAAAGTAATCGTTAAAACAAAAGGAGCTCACTTACGTGAACAAGTTTATAAATCAACTTCAAAAGGGCAGATGGAAGATGTCAAATTGGTTGTACTGATTAATAGCAATTCCGCTTCTGCAAGTGAGATTGTAGCAGGGGCATTACAGGACAACGACCGTGCAATCATCATGGGGCGCCGTTCTTTTGGTAAGGGATTGGTGCAAGAAGATATTTTATTGAGTGATAAAAGCAATGTTCGTTTAACCATCGCACGGTATTATACACCTACAGGAAGATGCATTCAAAAACCATATTCTGATGATTATGAAGGATATCTACAAGAAGAAATAGAACGTTTTGAAAATGGAGAGCAATTCAAAATAGATACATCAAAATTCGCTGACTCATTAAAATACAAAACACCAAAAGGAAAAGTGGTCTATGGTGGGGGAGGTATTTTTCCAGATGTATTTATTCCGATGGATACACTTGGGTCTAGTTGGTATTTTACCGATTTAAGATATACACCTTCTTTTCAAAATTTTGCTTTTGATTTTGTAGCTAATAAACGCAATCATTGGAAGTCATTGAATCTTTTCTTGAAAGATTTCCAAATTGATGAAAAAATACTTTCCGATTTCACGCAATATGCTCAAAAATATCATAAAGTTAAAGTAGATAATAAAGGATTGAATCTTAGCAAAACATTAATCAAACAAACCTTGAAAGCAGAAATCGCCCGCCAACTTTGGACCGAAGATGGATTTTATTCAGTTGTTAATCAATTTGACAAAGAAGTACAACGCGCATTAAAATGATTTTTTATCGTTAAGCAGATAAATCTCTCTCCCCCAAGTTTACACTGAACTTGTTGAAGTGAATCTCTTTCCCCCAAGTTTATACTGAACTTGTTGAAGTGAAGGGGGATCAAGGGGGATGACTAGATAAAATTTTCACATCCCTTTGTTCCTCCTTAAGGAAGGAAGATTTAAATAATCAATAATTTATATTAGCGAAAATCTCTCTCCCCCAAGTTTACACTGAACTTGTTGAAGTGAATCTCTCTCCCCCAAGTTTACACTGAACTTGTTGAAGTGAAGGGGGATAAAGGGGGATGACAACATTTTCTTATTATAAATCAACTTAGTTTTAAAAAATACACTATAAAACAGAATTTATTATATTTGTTTAAAACCAAAAAAGTAAGCTTATGACAAAAATCTACTCATTTTTAATTTTAGCTATTGTATTCGCATCGAATGCGATGGCACAAAACATTCCTTCGTATGTACCAACGAATGGTCTAGTAGGTTGGTGGCCATTTAATGGAAATGCCAATGATGAATCTGGAAATGGAAATCATGGAACTGTGAATGGGGCTTCTTTGACAAGAGATAGATTCGGTAATATTAGTAAATCATATAACTTCAATGGAAAAACAGATTATATTTCTGTTCCAAATATAGCAATTCAGGGTAATAATGAAAGAACTTTCTCATCTTGGTTTCTTACCTATTACAATCCGATATGGTACACGGGCGAAATGATTATTTCAACAGGTTCAGGATCTAATTTACAAAGTGGAACATTTAATTTAAGGTTAGATAATCAGAATCAATACCTTGGCTTTATGGGATTTGTAAACGATTACTACCCGACAGGTAATGTCATCGTAAAAGATAGTGTTTGGCATCTTGCTGTTTTGGTTTATAAAGATGATACATTGAAGTTTTATGTTGACGGTCAATTTGAAAAATCAACTTATCAGCCTGGACTATCGACAAATGGACAAAGCAATTTTTTTGGCAAGTCAAATGATATTAACCAAAGTAATCAAAGTTATTGGATTGGAAAATTAGATGACATAGGGATTTGGAATCGTGCATTATCCCAACAAGAAATCACAGCTTTATACAACGGAACAAATCAATCATTACCTTCCACAAAAGTTTTCGTTGATGCTCCTGCAACTGTGAAACAAAATGAAACATTGGAATTAGCGATTGGTACAGAAGCATTAAACACTGCTGATAATGTGATTTCTTTTCAAACTGATTTCGCTTATGATTCAACACGTTATACCTATGAAGGTAACAATCTTGTTGGTACATTAAATTCAAACGGAACTGTAGTAGTGAATAGCACTAAAAATGGTAAATTGAATATCAGCTATATGTCTCAAACGGCATTAAATGGAGCTGGAAGTTTAGTAAAATTAAAATTCAAAGCAAACAATAAAGTAGGACAAGGTATTTTTAGTTTGTCTAATTTCTTGTATAATACGACTAACATCACATCTTTAAAAAGCGACACGGTTAATACGATAGATGTAATACCCCCAACAGCAAAACTTACGTATTCTGTAAATCCAGCAAGAAAAGGGGATTCGTTGTTAATTACGGTAAATTTTAGCGAAAAAATGGCTGTTTCACCTGTTCCACAGTTTAATCTAACAGGTCAAAATACGTTAGGGAATACCAATCTTAACAAAGTAAACGACTCTACTTATACCTATTGGTGGGTAGTTGAAAAAGGAAATGGAGCCGTTAATGTAAATCTTGCAACCGGGAAAGACCTTGCAGGAAATGGAATTGTTGCAACACCAACTCAAAACCCTAGCTTTACTATAATACCAACAGTGTTCGGTGACATTGATACCAACAAATTAGTGCAAGCATACGATGCTGCTTTAGCATTACAATATTCTGTAGGGTTAAATCCACTACCAACAATGGATCCTTTACCTTGGTCGAATTGGAGATTAGCTGTAGCGAATGTAGATACAGTTGGTTCAGTAACAGCAAACGATGCATCATTGATACTACAACACTCTGCAAAATTAATAAGCTCTTTCCCTGCGGATGCTAAAAAACGTGGTGGTGAGTTACCAATAGCAGATGTAACTGTAAAACGTGAAGGAAACCAATTGGTATTTAGAACAACAGGTACTTTATATGCATTCAATGGGTATTTCAAAGATAACTTCAATGCATTTGGTCAACCAGAAATTAAAGATAAAAATGCAATGGTTGCTTCAAACATTAATGCTACTACATACAATGTTGGCTTGGCATCATCTACACCATTTAATGTAAATGAGCCGTTTTTAATCATTCCAATTGTAGCTACAACAGATATTGCTGGAACAATCGATATCGTTGCAAACACACAAGAGAAAGCATTGACATACACCAGTGCAGCAGTAGCATCCATCAACGAAGCTACGACAACGACAATGAATGTGTATCCTAACCCAACAAAAGATGTGGTTACAGTAACTAACGCTCAAGGAAAAACGTTGCGTATTATTGATTTCCAAGGTCGTATCGTGAATACACAAGCGATTACAAATAATACACATGAAGTTTCATTGAAACCAATCGGTAGTAAAGGAGAATACATTTTCCAACTATTGGGAGAAAATAACGAAACAATTACTACTCAAAAAGTAGTGATGCAGTAAGATATCTATTCATTTTTAGATGAATACATAAACCGCCCTCGTGGCGGTTTTTTTGTTTCCCACAAGTTTACACTGAACTTGTTGAAGTGAAGTGGAAAAGGGGGATGACAACATTTATAGTCACATTTCCATCTCTTTTTGAGATAGCAATCATAATCATCTTAAAGCTATAGAACCTAAAATTTAATAAATCGAATTAAAATTATAAGCATTTAATCGTAAAAATCAAGGTGTTATCAAATTTATTTTTAGCAGTTTAGTGAAGAATTCATATTTTTGTCGAGAATATTATAAATTATACAAAAGATGATTAAAAAATTAATTCTTTCATTTTCATTTTTCACCGCATTTAATTCATATGCTCAAGTATTATCAGCTCCAACTACAGAAGGTATTTATGGTGGTACTGTGAAAGATATTGCTACTTGGTCTTTTCATGCTGATTCAGTTTATGTTGTGGTTTCTACAGAGAGTCCGAATTCTATTTTCTATGCAAAGGCTTATAGGGGTGCTAAGCACAAAAATTTTGATTGGAAAGTACTTCCAAGTGCTGGTTCAGATGATAATTACGGTGATAAAGTAAATCAAATAGAAGTACATAGCAAGTCGAATAGTATTTTCTTTTTACACGAAGGAAATTTATATAAAACGAATGTTTTAGCAAGTGCTGCAACAAAAGTAGATTCGCTAGTCAAAAATTTTATCATAAAAGGAAATACGATGATTTTACTTAAAAAAAATGTAAAACCTTCAGGGAATGATACATTAGTTTTTGGTACATTAAATCTAACAACGGGTACATTCCTAGCTGTTGGTGGTAAAAATTTGATGAAAAGATATAAGGATATACCTCAATTAGAAATAAATCAATCAAATAATCAACTTTATATCCTCGATAAAGGAACTGCTCCTCATATTTATACACTTACAGATCCGTTTAATGCATTAACTTCTTCATCTCCATTAACTTCAGTAGTTAATCCTTCTCCTACAATTGCAGGAATAGAATGGAGAACAATTGGATATGGACCTGATGGTACTTGGTATATTGCTGGTCAGCCTGAGTTAAATAATCCTACTTCTCAAGATCGAAAAATTGCTTGGTCTACAAATAATGGATTCTCTTGGCAATATAAAGATATGGATGTTCCTGGTCCGCAAGGGGGAGTTGTAGGTTCAAATATGGTTATTCAAGACGTAAGTGGTTTTAGATCCATTATGGTAGGAAATGCAGCTAATAAAGACACATCTAAGATGGATATTTGGAACAATGTTGGAAGTAAATATGTAAGTAATTTAAACCGTGCAAACGATGGAACAACTGTGAGTGATCTAATAATGGCTGGGATGAATTACCATACCACAAATATTGGTTTTGGTTATTCAACAAATTATGGTGATTCTATTTTTGGTTGGAATAAAGGGTTAGAAGCAGTTCAGGTGAATGATATTGAAATGACAGATGATTATAAAACAGGTTGGATTGCTTCTAAATCAGGTATTCGTAAAGTAGAAAATTACAATACGTCATCTGAAATTTGGGCAAATCCCTATTATCCAAATTTAGATGGAGCTCCATATGAAGCTGTTGCGATTGATAAAAACAATGCAGATACAATTTTTGTTGGAAATCAACGAATTTATAGATCAATCAATGGAGGTGTTTCTTCCGGTTCATCTGATGGTTGGTCGAGAGTTTTTACCCCTGAAATTGCGCCATACAATTTTAATTCTATTAATTCTGTATGTTCTTCGATTGATATTAGCAGAAAAAATTCAAAGATTGTAGCTGCTTCTTATGTAGGTAAGTTCGGACAAAAGGGGGGTGTTTTTTACAGTATGGATGGTGGAAATACCTGGACTCAGATGAAAATTTTAACATCTAGCGTTGGACAAGATGTTAATGTGTTAGATGTGCAATTTACTTATGAAAATAATAAAATCGTACTTTATATGGCAATTGAATCTAATCCAATGGTTTTAGGTGCGTTTGGGGTATATCGCTCTGAATACGATGGAACTTCTTGGTCAACACCTATACAAAATGGTGCTTTTGGTGCTACTGATAGTGTTGTTGAGTTAGAACTTTCGAAATCACAAGATTCGCTATTGGTTTTGAATGTGGATCCTGGGGTATTACCTATCAATAATGTTTTAATCAAAAATTTAACGACTGGAAGTTGGAATAATACTAAAGGACCAATGGGTGTAGGAGGAAAAGCATCTGCTATAACATTGGGTGCAGGAGTTATTTTTATGGCCATAAATCAAGATATATATGCTATTTCTTCTGATTTTTCTAGTGGATGGTCTTTAGCTTATAGTTATCCTGTGGGTACAGCTATTAACGTGTTGTTTTATGATGACTTATTAGTTGGAACCGGTACAGGTTTGTATGCGCATGCATTAGATAAAAGTAGTCTTTCATTAACAAGTTTAGATTTTAACAAGTCTTCGTTATTTGCATACCCAAATCCGGTTGAAGATATTTTACGCTTAAGCAGCAAATTAGCATTTAAAATAATTGATATCAATGGATTGGTTGTTTTTGATTCTTATTCAAAAGAAATGGATCAAGTAAATGTTTCTAAATTAGAACAGGGGATGTATTTTATTCAAACATCTGAAGGAAATAGTATCAAGTTTACTAAGCTTTAAGAACTTAGATTACTTTTATACTAAAACGAAAAAGCCCGATGTATTTTCATCGGGCTTTTAAGATTATGTTGATTAGATACTATTCTTCATCATCATCATCACCTGCATCAGAACCTTTAGCAGCACCTCTTGCTACTCTTACTGATACAACTACTGCGTTAGGAACTTCTAAAATTGTTAAGCCATTAGCTTCAATTTGTCCAACACGAATAGATTGTCCAATACGTAATTTAGTAATGTCGATAGTTACAGCTTCTGGTAAATCTCCAGGTAAACCAACCACAGTTACGCGACGGAATACTTGTAATAATTTACCCCCAGCTAATACACCACGAGAATTACCTGTCAAACGAACTGGTAATTGTACTTTTACTGGCTTAGCATCATTCAATTCGTAAAAATCGATGTGTTTTACTGCACCAGTAATGTTGTCTTGTTGAATCTCTTTAACGATAGCTTTCGTTTTTTTACCTTCAACGTCTAACTCAACTTGATAAACATCTGGAGTAAAAATTAATTTTTCAGCGTCAATACTTTTAGCAGAAAAATGTAATTGAGATCCTTGACCGTAAAGAACGCAAGGTACACGACCTTCGTTTCTCAACGCTTTAGCATCCTTCTTCCCTACGTTTGCTCTTAACAAACCGCTCAATTGTGATACTTTCATTGTATGAAAATTAAATTAATAAACTACGAAATTACAAAATGTGAACTAATTGATTGATTATTTATCAAACTTTTTATCACATCGGCAAATAATTCATCTACTGGCAATACTCTTATTTTGTCAGATTGTTTCTTTAAAGGAATGGTATCTGTTACGATTAACTCAGTAATTTTTGAATTCTCAATTCGTTCATAAGCTGGTCCTGAAAGTATAGCGTGTGTACAAAAAGCACGAACACTTTTAGCTCCTTTTTCCATAAATAAATCAGCAGCTGTGGTCAATGTTCCTGCCGTATCACACATATCATCCACTAATATAACATCCTTTCCTTCTACATCTCCAATAACAGTCATTTCAGCAATCTCATTTGCTTTCTTTCTGTTTTTGTGACAAAGTGCTAGTCCTGTATTTAAAACTTTTGCATACGAGTTCGCTCTTTTAGCTCCTCCAGCATCTGGTGCGGCCATAATAATATTTTCATCCGCATTTAATTTTTCCAACTCTTTATAGAAAATTGTAGAAGCATATAAGTGATCAACTGGTACCTCAAAGAAACCTTGTATTTGTTCAGCGTGTAAATCCATTGTGATGATACGATCCACTCCAGCTGCCATTAACATATTTGCAACTAATTTTGCTCCAATCGCAACTCTTGGTTTATCTTTTCTATCTTGACGAGCTAATCCGAAATAAGGCATCACAGCTATGATTTTACGAGCAGATGCTCGTTTAGCTGCGTCAATCAACAATAATAATTCCATTAAATTATCACTTGGTGGCATCGTTGACTGTACGATGAATACATCTTGTCCACGTACTGTTTCTTCAAATGATGGTTGAAATTCACCATCGCTAAAATCAAGGACTTTTACGTCTCCAAGTGTTGTACCGTATGCTTGTGCAATACGATTTGCTAAATCTTTCGAAGCCCTTCCGGCAAAAATTTTTACTCCTACTGACATATTATTTCGAATTGAGAATTCAAATTTAGACTTTAAAATTGAATTTGGATATGAAATATTTATTCAATTAAACATAAATTTGCACTATGAGAAAAAAGATTTTACTACTTGGTTCTGGCGAATTAGGAAAAGAGTTCGTAATCGCTGCGCAACGCCTTGGTCAATATGTAATTGCTGTAGATAGTTATCCAAATGCTCCAGCGATGCAAGTTGCTCACGGATTTGAAGTGATCGATATGTTAAATGGAGATATGTTAGATGCTATTGTTGCTAAACATCAACCAGATTTAATCGTTCCTGAAATCGAAGCAATTCGTACAGAAAGATTTTATGATTATGAAAATCAAGGAATTCAAGTAGTGCCTAGTGCAAAAGCCGCTAATTTCACTATGAATCGTAAGGCAATTAGAGATTTGGCAGCTATTGAAGTTGGAGTTCGTACTGCTAAATATAAATATGCAACTTCTTATGAAGAATTAGTAGCTGCAGTTCAGTATACAGGAATGCCGTGTGTGGTAAAACCTTTGATGTCTAGCTCTGGTAAAGGGCAATCTGTTATTAAATCCGAAGCTGATTGGCAAAAAGCATGGGATTATGCCATGGAAGGTTCGCGTGGAGATCTAAAAGAAGTTATCGTTGAAGGATTTATAGATTTTGATTATGAAATCACACTGTTGACGGTTACACAAAATAATGGTCCTACTTTATTCTGTCCCCCAATTGGACACAGACAAGAACGTGGTGATTACCAAGAAAGCTGGCAACCAATGCCTATGAACCCTGAACATTTAAAAGAAGCTCAAGAAATGGCTGCTGCTGTTACGAAGGCATTAGGTGGTGCTGGTTTATGGGGAGTAGAGTTCTTCATTACCAAAGAAGGAGCTTATTTCTCTGAACTTTCTCCTCGTCCTCATGATACAGGAATGGTTACCCTTGCTGGGACGCAATCATATAATGAATTTGAATTACACGCGCGTGCTATATTAAATATTCCGATTCCTCAAATTGATTTACATAGAAATGGAGCAAGTGCAGTTGTTTTAGCAACTGAAACTTCTGAAAACGAACCTGTTTTTACAGGATTAGATCAAGCTGCTATATTCTCTAATAGTGACTTACGTCTATTTGGTAAACCATCAACACGTCCATATCGAAGAATGGCGGTTACTCTAACTTATGGAACTCAAGATGTAAAAGAATTAGTAGAAAAAGCACAAGCAATGGCTTCGCATATTAAAGTCAAGTAACATACTTTATATACACTATTATATTCCGCAGTGATTTAATATCCTGCGGTTTTTTTATCATCCAAAAAATAAATTCAACTTTAATGAAAACGGTTATCATCGGTGCTGGACCTGCTTCACTCATGGCTGCAACACAAGCTGTAAAAAAAGGGGGTGAAGTGATTGTTTTCGAAAAAATGAAAACGGCAGGCCGTAAGTTTTTAGTAGCTGGTGAAGGTGGGTTTAATCTCTCACACATTGGTGAATTGGATGATTTTATTTCTTATTATTCCCATGCTGAGATGGCGAACATAATTCGTCAATTTACAAATGAAGATTTGATCCATTGGTTGGAAGATATTGGAATACAAACTTATGTAGGTTCTTCCGGCAAAATTTTTCCCATTAAGGAAATCAAGCCTGCAATGGTTTTAACTACTTGGCTTAATTACCTAAAGCAAAATGGGGTAGTGTTTGTTTTTCATGCTACATTAATAGATTTTGATCAGAACAGTGTCACTATTAAAACGAAGAATGAATGTGAAAACATTACATTTGATCGATTAATCTTAGGGTTAGGTGCAGCTTCTTGGCCTAAAACAGGTTCTGATGCATCATGGGTTTCGTTATTTCAATCTAAGAAGTTGGAAGTAATCCCTTTTCAGTCTTCAAATGCTGGTTGTGTTTGTAATTTGCCTTCTGATTTTTTAACTCAATTTCAGGGTTCAATTTTTAAAAATGTGATTGTTTCTCATAAAAATAATAATCGAAAAGGTGAAGTTTTAGTTACAGAGTATGGATTAGAAGGTGCTCCGATTTATTATTTGAATCCTTCTATTCGAAATGATTTTTCTTTTCCCATTATAATTGATTTTAAACCTAATTACCAATTAACTGAAATCGTCGATTTTCTAAAAAAATCTAAAAATACAACGTTAGGTTTAAAACATTTGAAGCTACCTGATGCCTTCATTTTTTGGTGTAAAACATACTTGAATAAAGATGATTACACAGATCATAAGGTAATTGCATCTCATATAAAGCATTTTATGGTACCTATAAATAGATTAAGGCCTATTGAAGAAGCAATTTCTTGTTGTGGGGGTGTTTCCTGGGGTGAATTAGATACAAACTTACGTTTAAAAAAGTTTCCTAATATTAGTGTTATTGGAGAAATGGTTGATTGGGAAGCACCTACAGGTGGATATTTATTACAAGGAGCCTTTTCTATGGGATTTGTTGCAGGAAGTGCTATTTAGTTTTTTTCTTTTTTGGAGTAGTAATCTCTTTTTCTTTATCGTTTATTTTATCTTCTTTTTTTGAGATACTATCTTTTTCGTTCTCATCTTCGTTAGGTAAGTTTATACCACACTTTACTATAAAATTATCTGGAAATTCTCTGAAAATTTCTTTTTTGAATTTTTCTGCATCATTTCTTTCTGCAAAATCACCCACTCTTAAAAAGTAATTAGGAGCATCATAGGTGATATATGTTTCAATCTTTGGGTAAGATTTAATGAATTTCAAACGAATTTCATTTAAATCATTTTTGTTTGTGCTAAAATAAATTTGTACTCTGTATCCTGTTGTATTGATTCGTTTAACATTACTTTTATTTTGAATTAAATCATCTATTTTTTTGTCTTTTAGAATTACTACTCCTTTTCCATTGGACTGAGCAACTAATAATGTTGATAAAAAAGTCAAGAATGTTAATAACGATAATTTCATTTTGCAAATATAAATCAATTATATACAACTTGAATTATAACTTTTAATTAAATGTATGTTAATACAAACAATGATTTTTGCTTATTTAGAATAATTTTAAATTAAAATATATTTTCTGAAAATTGTCATAGAATTGTCAGAAAATTGTTTGATTATTCTAATTTTGCGAGTGTCAAATGATGTATTTATTTCAAACGACAAAACAAAAATTTATGAAAATATCTCTAAATCAGATGTTTAAATCTATTAACAAATGGTGTGTTGGAGCCGTTGCAGTGTTGCTGTTTTCAGGTTCTTACAATGCCAATGCGCAAGGTGAAGCCCTTTTCAAGGCAAAATGTGGTACTTGTCACCAACCTCATAAAAATGGAACTGGTCCAAAATTATTTGAAGCTCGTAAGAAATGGGCAGATGGTGGTGCCAAAGATGGTTCAATTTACCAATGGGTAAATAACTGGCAAGCTGCTGCTGCTTCAGATCCATATGCTCAGACAGTTTCAACTTGGGCTCCTACAGCGATGCAGGCTTTCCCAGAATTGAAAAAAGAAGAAATCGATGCGATTTTTGATTGGGTTGATTCACAGCCAGATCCTGCTGCAGCTCCTGCTGCTGCTGGTGGTGCTGGTGATGGAATGGCTGCTGCTGGTGAAGAAGTGGAAGAAGAAGGAACATTTAATTGGATTTGGATTCTTTTAGGTGTCATCTTTGCTGTTATTATCGGTGCTGTTTCGGGTGTTCGTCGCCAATTGAAATCTGCACTTAATGAAGGAAAAGATGTTGAAGATTTGACGTATGCACAAGAGTTCAGAACTTGGGCTTGGAAAAATAAAATATACGTTGGAATCGGATCTCTTGTATTGGTTATTTGTTTGCTAGTGTCTGGAATTTTAGGCTTGGGTAACATTGGTGTAGTTGAAGACTATCAACCTTCTCAACCGATCGAATTCCCACACGAAATTCACGCTGGTATCAATGGAATTGATTGTAAATATTGTCACAATTCAGTTACAAAATCTAAATCAGCTGGTTTACCAACTGTAAACGTTTGTATGAACTGTCACAAACAAGTCAATGGTAGAACACCAGAGCAACAAGAAAAAATTGCTAAAATTTATGAAGCTGCAGGATGGAGTACTGAAGGTGCTGGTGGTTATACTGGAAAAACTAAACCAATTAAATGGAATAAAGTACACGTATTACCTGATCACGTTTATTTTAATCACTCTCAACACGTTGTAGTTGGTGGTGTTGATTGTAAACAATGTCACGGTGATATGACTAAACAAAAAGAAACAGCACGTGTCGTTCCAGTTGAAGAGTTAAACAAAATCGAAGGGAACGTAGTGTTAACTAGACCAACTTTAACAATGGGATGGTGTATCGAATGTCACGGTGAGAAATCAATCGCAGATGGTCCTTTGGATTCTAAGAAAGATGGATACTATGATGAAATACATAGAAGATTATTGAACAATGATAAAACTCTTTACAAAAAGTATCTTGATGACGGTAAAGTAACCGTAAAAGAACTTGGAGGTTGGGAGTGTGCAAAATGTCACTATTAATAATATAACGAATAGGCTTAAAGCATATGAGTACAAATAGAAAATATTGGAAAGGTCTTGAAGAATTGAAAGAAACACCAAGTTTCATTCAAAATAGAGACCAAGAGTTTCCGCAGTCAATGTCTGTAGATGAGTTTTTAGGTGATGAAAACTTAAAAGAAACTTCTACTGCACGAAGAGACTTTTTAAAATTTTTAGGTTTTAGCGTTGCTGCTGCTACAGTTGCTGCTTGTGAAGCTCCTGTAACGAAAGCTATTCCTTATGTTATTAAACCTGAAAATGTGACTCCAGGTATGCCAACTTGGTATGCTTCTACATATTATGATGGTTTGTCTTACGCTTCAATAGTTGTTAAAACAAGAGAAGGTAGACCAATTTATATTAAAGGAAATAAAGATTTTGGTTTCACGAACGGTGCAACAAATCCTCAAATTATTGCTTCAGTTTTACCTTTATATGATTCAGCTCGTTTGACTGGTCCTGTGAAAGGTGGTTCTTTAAAGACTTGGAGTGAAGTTGATGCTGAAATCGGTAAAAAATTAAAAGAAATTGCTGCTAAAAAAGGAAAAGTAGTTTTAGTATCTAATACTGTTATTTCTCCTTCAACAAATGCTGCGATTGCTGCTTTAAAGTCATTAGCTAATAATGGTGACGAGGCTGGAACAAATTTTGAGCATATTCAATATGATGCTATCTCTTACGCTGGTATCAGAAATGCTAATAAAGAATCTTTCGGTACAGATTTCATTCCTGAATATGATTTCTCGAAAGCTAAAACAATTGTTTCGGTAGGTGCTGATTTCTTAAGTACTTGGTTACTTTCAACTGAATATACGCCTCAATATGCTTCAAGAAGAAATCCTGATGGAGCATGGATGTCAAAACATTTCCAATTTGAGTCAGTACTTTCTATCACTGGTACTAATGCTGATAACAGAGCAATGGTTAAACCATCTGAAGAAGCAAACGTACTTTCTTATTTATTAGGAAAATTTGGTGTTAATACTTCAGCTTCAAAAACTTTATCGAAAGATGCACAAAAAGTAGCTGATTTAGCATATGAATCATTAAGAGCATCTAAAGGTGAATCGTTAGTTGTTGCAGGTTCTAATAATACTGCTATTCAAATATTAGTAAACAAATTAAACATTGTACTTGGTGCTTATGATGTAACTATCAATACAACAAATACATTGAATATGTTTGCATCTCAAGATGCGGCATTAAATACTTTTGCTTCTAATTTGGTTGCTGGTAAAGCTCCTGCTGCCGTTTTCTTCTATGGAGTTAACCCAGTTTATACTTTACCTAACGGTGAAGCATTTGGTAAAGCTTTATCAAAAGTTGAATTAACTGTTTCTTTAGCTGGTTATGCAGATGAGACTGCTTCAAAATGTAAGTATGTTGCTCCTGATCATCATGCTTTAGAAGCTTGGAATGATTTCGCTCCTAAGAAAAATCATTTTGCGATTGCTCAGCCAACTATCCGTCCTTTATTCAATACTGCTCCTGCACAAGAATCTTTCTTAGTATGGGCTGGTAAAGCAAAAAGAGGTGGCAAGGATTCTGCAGTAGTATATGATTTGATCAAGTCTACTTGGGCTTCAGATGAGCGTTTATTTAAATCACAATCTGCAATTGCTGATTTTGATACTTTCTGGAATAAAACTATTCACGATAGCTGTATTACTATTTCTTTAGAAAAGTCTCCAGTATCTTTCAACGATGGTGCTTTAGCTAAAGTTGCTGGTAATTTACCTAAAGCTGCTGCATTAGAAGTTGTATTATATCAAAAAGCAGGTATTGGTGCAGGTAGTCAAGCAAACAATCCTTGGTTACAAGAGTTACCAGATCCAGTTACTAAGGTAACTTGGGATAACTATATTACAATGAATCCTACCGAAATGAAAAAAGGTGGATTTGTTACTACGTTTGACCAGGAAAATGGGTTGAATTTAGCTACAGTAAAAGTGAATGGTAAATCAGTTACTTTACCTGTATATCCATTACCAGGACAAGCATTGGGTACTGTAGGTATCGCATTAGGTTATGGTCGTGGTGCTAACAATGAAAACATTGGCAACGCTGCGTTTCAAACAAAAGAATACGGTGGTCACGATACAGATGAAAAAGGAAACAGAAAACCGATAGGTGCGAATGTTTTCCAATTTGCGTCTTTTGAAAATGGAACAATATCTTATACTGTTTCTGGTACATTAGTTAAAGAAACAGGTTTGTACCCAATTGCAGCGACTCAAATTCACCACACGGTTATGGGTCGTCACTCAATCGTTCGTGAAACTACTTTAGACATTTATAATAAAGGTGAAAAAGAAGCTTATAACCCTGCACATAATTTAGAAACTCACCACGGTCCAGAGCATGTAAGTAAATTTGACTTATGGGAAGCTCATCCAGTTGAGAAAATTGGACACCGTTGGGGTATGACTGTTGATCTTTCTTCTTGTATTGGTTGTGGTTCTTGTTTGGTTGCTTGTCAATCAGAGAACAACGTACCAGTAGTTGGAAAAGATGAAGTAAGAAGAGGTCGTGAAATGCATTGGTTAAGAATTGACCGTTACTTTGCTTCTGATGAAGAAGTAACAGTTGGTATTAAAGCTGATAAAGAAAACTTCGATTATACTGCTGCCGAAGAAGCTGCAGAAAATCCAAAAGTTGTTCATATGCCTATGATGTGTCACCACTGTAACCATGCTCCTTGTGAGACTGTGTGTCCAGTGGCTGCTACAAACCATAGTAATGAAGGATTAAACCAAATGGCATACAACAGATGTATTGGTACAAGATATTGTGCTAACAACTGTCCTTATAAAGTACGTCGTTTCAACTGGTTTAATTACCCTTCTTACAAGAAATTTACGCAAGTTAACCCAGCTCAAGACGATTTAGGACGTATGGTATTAAATCCAGATGTTACAGTTCGTACTCGTGGGGTAATGGAAAAATGTTCTTTCTGTGTACAAAAAATCCAAGCTGGAAAATTAGTTGCTAAGAAAGAAGGAAGACCAGTGAAAGATGGTGATGTTACTACTGCTTGTTCTGAAGTTTGTCCTACAAACGCAATCGTAGTTGGTGACTGGAATGACATCCAATCATTGGTTCGTAAGAGTTCAGATGATACTCGTGCTTATCAAGCTTTAGAAGAAGTTGGTGTTAGACCTAACGTATGGTATAAAGTTAAAGTAAGAAATGAGAAAAATACTGAACTTGAAAAAGTACAAGTAGTTAAAGATTCAGCTCACGCTGGACATAATAAAGCTCATCATTAATCGCTTAAAATAGGAAGTAATGCATAAGGAATCAGCAATAAGAGAGCCTCTAATTTTAGGTCACAAAACATACACCGATATTACGGCGGATGTATGTAAGCCAATTGAGGACAAAGCTCCAAAAGCTTGGTACGTATTGTTCTCCATCGCTTTGGTTATCGGTTTATATGGAGTAGGAAGTATTTTCTACTTAATTGGAACTGGTATTGGAGTTTGGGGATTAAACAAAACAATCGGTTGGGCATGGGATATCACTAACTTTGTATGGTGGGTAGGTATCGGACACGCAGGAACATTAATCTCTGCAGTATTATTATTGTTCAGACAAAAATGGAGAATGGCTATCAACCGTTCTGCAGAAGCAATGACAATCTTTGCGGTATTTATGGCAGGTATTTTCCCAATGATTCACATGGGTCGTATTTGGGTAGCTTATTGGACTATGCCAATTCCGAATCAATTTGGTTCACTTTGGGTTAACTTTAACTCACCATTATTATGGGACGTGTTTGCGATTTCTACTTATCTTTCTGTATCTGTAGTTTTCTGGTACATTGGATTAATTCCTGACTTCGCTACATTAAGAGATAGAGTTAAAAGACCTATTCCAAAGAAAATGTATTCTATACTTTCTTTTGGTTGGTCTGGTAGAGCTAAAAACTGGAACCGTTTTGAATTAGTTTCATTGGTATTAGCTGGATTAGCTACACCATTAGTATTCTCAGTTCACTCGATTGTATCATTTGACTTTGCTACTTCGGTTATACCAGGATGGCACACTACTATCTTCCCTCCATATTTCGTAGCTGGTGCGGTATTCTCAGGATTTGCAATGGTACAAACGTTGATGTTAATCATGCGTAAAGCAATGCGTTTGGAAGCATACATACACACAAGACACGTTGAGTATATGAATATCGTAATCATGGTTACAGGGTCAATTGTTGGTACTGCATATATTACTGAGTTATTCATTTCTTGGTACTCTGGAGTTGAATATGAAGCGTACGCATTTATTAATCGTTTCTCTGGTCCTTATTGGTGGGCATACTGGTCAATGATGACTTGTAACGTAATTTCTCCACAGTTGATGTGGTTTAAGAAATTAAGAAGAAGTTTATTGTTTACTTTCATTATATCAATTGTTGTAAATATTGGTATGTGGTTTGAACGTTACGTTATTATTGTATCATCTATACACAGAGATTATTTACCATCATCTTGGAGTATGCATTACCCAAGTCATATTGACTTAGGTGTATATGTTGGTACTATTGGTTTATTCTTTGTATTTTTCTTATTATTCGCAAGATTCTTCCCAGTATTACCAATTGCTGAGTTGAAAACAATCTTGAAATCTTCGGGTGAATCTTACAAAAATGCACCTGATACGCATGGTCACGATCATGCTCATGATGATAATCACAATACTAACAATCATTAATAAAGGGTCATGGCAGATAAAGTTATTTACGCAATGTATGACGACGATGACGTGCTAAAAGATGGCGCGAAAAAATTAGTCGCAAAAGGAGTTAAAGTATCTGAAGTTTTTTCTCCATTCCCAATTCACGGAATAGATCCTATTATTGGAATTAAAAATACACGTTTAGGTATTATGGCTTTCTTGTATGCAATTACAGGTACTATGTTAGCTACAATCGCTATGCGTTATTTTATGATTGAAGATTGGCCTATGAATGTGGGTGGTAAACCAAACAACACATACTTACAAAATATGCTTGCTTTCATTCCTGTTACTTTTGAGTTTACAGTTATGTGTGCTGCACATGGTATGGCGTTGACTTATTTCTTAAAAAACAAAACGTTACCTGGTCTTCCTGCTCAAAATCCAGATCCAAGAACAACTGATGACCGTTTTGTAATGGAATTGAGATTGTCTGAAAATTCAAATTTCACTGTTGAGGAATTAAACGAATTATTGAAGACAACTGGTTATGTTGAACTAGACCAAAAAGAAGTTAATTAATTCTTTCAGTCATACAATTAAGAATGAAGATGAATAAAATTTATAAAATAGTTGGAAATTTGTCTGCTTTGGCTGTTACAGGATTACTTGTGTTTTCTTGTACATCAAATCCAGACAGCGCAGGTCTTGAATACATGCCTGATATGTATCGCTCTCCTGCTATCGAAGCTTACGTTGATTATGGTGAGGTGAGAGGTGTTCAAAATGATGCAATGAAAAATACACAATCAGCATTAACACCTCCTAAATATACAATACCTTTCGTAGGTACTGATACTTCTGAAGTATTAATGAGCTTACCTTACCACAGATTGCCATCATCTGCTTTTGCGCAAACACATGGTTTATTTGGATGGGATTTTACAAAAAATAAAACTGCTGATTTTGAATATAACGAAGCAGCTAAAGATAAAAATCCTTTAAAATTAACAGCTGCAAATTCTGAAGCTGTTTTCAAAAAGGGTAAAGAACTTTATACTGCAAATTGTCAGCATTGTCATGGTGAAAAAGGAGATGGAAATGGTCCTATGGTAACTAGTGGAGCTTATGCTGGTGTTCCTAATTATGCTGATAGAGCAAGCTTAGGGGACGGACAAATGTTCTATTCTATTTATTACGGTAAAGGAGCAATGGGTGGTCATGCTTCTTTAGTGAGCAAAAAAGAAATTTGGACATTAGTTCATTATATTAGAAAATTCCAAAATTCAGCTTACGGTACTTTTAATGCTGATGGGTCTTCGGCTGCAACTGCAACTGCTGCCCCAGCTGATAGTACAAAAACAGCTGCACCTAAAAAATAATAAATAAAGAATAGAAGATGGAATTCAAAGTCACAAAAAATGCAAACATCTTAACAATCGTATTAATGGTTGTAGGATTGTTGTTTACGGCAATAGGAATTGCCGTAGAAGCAGGACATGATCACGGTCACCATTTAGGTACTCGTTTGGCAGGAAATTTATTAATCGATAGCTTTTTCTTTTTTGGAATAGGTTTGGGTTCTTTATTTTTCTTAGCATTACAATACGCTACTGAAACTGGTTGGTATGCAACAGTAAAAAGAGTAATTGAGGCAGTTGCTGGTTATTTACCGGTAGGAATCATTTTAATGACTGTTTCTTTATTATATATCACTTTGGCAGATGGTGCACATTTATACTTATGGATGGATGCTAAAAAAGTTGCTGAAGATGAATTAATGCAAGGTAAATCAGTTTATCTTAATAAAGGTTTCTTTTGGATTAGAACTTTGGTTTATTTTGCTACGTACTACATTTTTTGGAAAGGTTTTAGAAAAAGATCTTTACTTGAAGATGCTGAAGGTGGTACAACTATTCACTTTACTAACTATAAGAAAGGTGCTCTATTTTTAGTTTTCTTTGCTGTATTTAGTTCTACATCTGCTTGGGATTGGATTATGTCAATTGATGTTCACTGGTTCAGTACATTATTTGGATGGTATGTATTTGCTGGTATGTGGTGTACTACTATGGTTGTTTTAGTTACTACAACTTTATATTTAAAGAAAAAAGGTTATTTACCAAACGTAAATGAAAGTCATATCCATGACTTAGGTAAATGGACTTTTGCAACTAGTTTCTTGTGGTCATATTTATGGTTCTCACAGTTTATGTTAATTTGGTATGCTAACATTCCTGAAGAGGTTACCTACTACATGACAAGAATCAAAGATTTCAATTTCATGTATTTTGGAATGTTCTTGATAAACTTTGCTTTCCCTATGATATTGTTAATGTCAAGAGATGCTAAAAGACATGCTGGTGTTTTAACTTTTGTAGGAGCTATCATTTTATTTGGACACTGGGTTGATGTTTACATTATGATTATGGCTGGTTCTATGGGTGAAGCTGCTTACATCGGATTTATGGAAATAGGTTTATTATTGACTGTTTTAGGTTTGTTTATTAAGGTTGTCTTAACTAATTTAACTAAAGCTCCATTATCTGTAGTGAATCACCCTTTCTTGGATGAAAGTATTCACCACGATATTTAATTGTTGTACCTTTATTCATTGTTATACTAAAAAAAGATGAGTTTCAAATTAGTTACCCTTTTAGTAATCGTGTTGGGAGTGCTTGCAGTAGCCCAATTAGTAAGATTATATGAATTATCTTCTAAACTTAGAAACAGACGAGAAGAAGATATTACTACCCGTGATAATAAATTAAATGCTAATTTATTATTAGTTTTCATGTTTGCTTTTTATGGTTTTTTCCTTTATTTGATGGCTACTTACGGCTGGACTGGTAGAGGGGATGCTGCTTCAAAGCATGGTGTTGAAACAGATTGGTTATTAAACCTTAATTTTGGAATTATTTTTGCTATATTTTTTCTAACTAACACTTTGTTATTTGGTTTTGCATGGAAATATGTTAAAAAACCAGGAGTTAAAGCATATTTTTATCCTCACAATAATAAGTTAGAATTAATATGGACAGTTGTTCCAGCTTCAGTACTAACTGTTATTATCATTTTAGGTTTAAAGTCTTGGAATGATGTTACAGGTGATTCTGGTAAAGAATCTATCAAAGTTGAATTGTTTTCTAAGCAATTTGATTGGACAGCTCGTTATGCAGGTCAAGACAATATCTTAGGAAAATTTGATTACAAATTAACTACTCAAGAAAATGAGTTAGCTTTATTAACTTCTGCGACTTTAGATTCTGCTATAAAATATATGGAGTTTGGTAAAGCAGATAGTACTTTGATGGGTATTAAATTATTAGAATCTAAATTAAACAACCCTAAAAACATGTTTATCCCTGAGGATAGAGAAAAAATGGAAGTTGATTTAGATCGTAAAACGCGTTTACTGCGTTTACTTTATCAAATGAAAGCGCGTCATAATGCAAAATTAGATGCAAGTACATATGATGATATCATTCAAAAAGACACATTACACTTGGTTGTTAACAAAGAGTATGAAGTTAGCTTTAGAGCAAAAGATGTAATTCATTCTGCTTATTTCCTTCATTTAAGATCGCAAATGAATACAGTTCCTGGTTTAACAACTCGTATGAAGTTTACTCCTACCATTACTACTAAGGAAATGAGAGAACGTAGAAACGACCCTAAATTTAATTACGTTTTAATGTGTAATAAAATTTGTGGAGGAGCTCACTACAAAATGAAAATGATAGTTGTAATTGACTCTCCAGCTCAATATAAAGCTTGGTTAAAATCTAAATCAACTTTTAAGGATGATTTCCTTAAAGCTCCTGTTGCTCCTGCTCCTACTGAAGCTCCTGCAGACAGTGTTAAAATGGCTAAATTGTAATTAAATTAATTTTAATAAAAACTAGAGAAAATGTCAGCATTAACTCACGACACACACGGACATCATAATGCACATGATCACCATGATCATCATGAAGAAAGTTTCGTATCAAAGTATATATTCAGTCAAGATCATAAAATGATTGGTAAGCAGTTTTTAATTACTGCTATCTTCATGGGTCTTGTTGCAATGTTACTATCTATTTTATTCCGTATTCAATTAGCTTGGCCTGGAGAAAGTTCAGATTTTCTTTCATTCTTCTTGGGTGAAACTTGGGCTCCAGGTGGAATTTTAAAAGAGAATATGTATTTAGGATTGGTTACAATTCATGGTACAATAATGGTATTCTTCTTATTAACTGGTGGTTTATCTGGAACTTTCTCAAATCTATTAATTCCATTACAATTAGGAGCAAGAGATATGGCTTCAGGATTTCTTAATATGATTTCATATTGGTTATTTGCTATCTCTTCTGTTATTATGATGATTTCTTTATTTGTTGAGACAGGACCAGCTATGGCAGGTTGGACAATTTACCCTCCATTATCTGCCTTACCACAAGCTGTTGAAGGTTCAGGTTTAGGTATGACTTTATGGTTAGTTTCAATGACTTTATTCATTGCAGGTTCATTGATTGGTTCATTAAACTATATTGTTACAGTTTTAAACCTTAGAACTAAAGGTATGTCAATGACTAGAATGCCACTTACAGTTTGGGCTTTCTTTGTAACTGCTATTTTGGGTGTATTATCTTTCCCAGTTTTATTATCTGCTGCTGTATTATTAATGATGGATAGATTAGCTGGTACAAGTTTCTATTTATCTGATATAATCGTTGGTGGTGAGATGTTAGAAAATCATGGTGGTTCTCCATTATTGTATGAGCACTTATTTTGGTTTTTAGGTCACCCTGAAGTATATATCGTTTTGTTACCTGCATTAGGTTTGTCTTCTGAAATTATTGCAACCAATGCAAGGAAACCTATCTTTGGATATAGAGCTATGATTGGTTCTATCTTAGCTATTGGTTTCCTATCATTTATTGTATGGGGTCACCACATGTTCGTAACTGGTATGAATCCTTTCTTAGGTTCAGTGTTTGTATTTACAACATTATTGATTGCAATTCCTTCAGCTGTAAAAGTATTTAATTACTTAACTACACTTTGGAAAGGTAGTATCATTTTTACTCCTGCAATGTTATTCGCAATTGGTTTAGTTTCTACATTTATTACTGGTGGTGTAACAGGGATTATCCTTGCTGACTCAGCGTTAGATATTGCTATACATGATACTTATTTCGTAGTTGCTCACTTCCATATTGTAATGGGTATGTCTGCTGTATTTGGTATGTTTGCTGGTGTTTATCACTGGTTCCCTAAAATGTATGGTAGAATGTTGAATACAAGATTAGGTTATGCTCATTTCTGGGTTACTCTTGTTGGAGCTTACGGAGTGTTTTTCCCAATGCACTTTGTTGGAATAGCTGGAGCACCACGTAGATATTATGATTATTCAGTTTATGGTGAGTTTGACACAAATTCATATGAGATGATCATGGACTTGAATGTAATCATTACTGTATTTGCTATTATAGCAGCTATTGGTCAAGCAATATTCTTATTCAATTTCTTCTACAGTGTTTATAGAGGTCCTAAAGCTGTTCAAAATCCTTGGAAATCTAATACATTAGAATGGACAACTCCTGTTGAGCACGTTCATGGTAACTGGCCTGGTGCTTTACCTGAAGTTCATAGATGGCCTTATGACTATTCTAAACCTGGTATGGATGAAGATTATATTTTACAAACAGTTCCATTAATGGAAGGTGAAGAAGAGCATTAAAATTTATTATTTTTTTTACAGAAGCTGTCTCAAAAGGACAGCTTCTTTTATTTTTGTATAAAATTTTTTAAGTGGAAGAAGAATCTTTTGATTATCGAAAGGAAGCATCATCGTCATTTGATAATGATTATGATAAAGTATTACGTCCTAAAAAACTCACTGATTTTGCTGGTCAAAGTCAGGTTGTTGATAATTTAGAAGTATTTGTTCTCGCAGCAACACAACGTGGCGAACCTTTAGATCATGTTTTATTACATGGTCCACCTGGTTTAGGTAAAACTACATTAGCTAATATTATTGCAAATGAATTAGGTGTTGGTTTTAAGGTTACAAGTGGTCCAGTACTTGATAAGCCTGGTGATCTTGCTGGTTTACTTACTAACTTAGAAAGAGGAGATGTTTTATTTATTGATGAAATTCATCGGTTAAGTCCTGTTGTCGAAGAGTATTTATACTCCGCTATGGAAGATTATGTGATTGATATTTTAATTGATTCTGGCCCAAATGCTAGAACAGTTCAAATTACACTGAATCCATTCACGTTAATTGGAGCTACAACTAGATCAGGATTATTAACATCTCCATTACGTGCTCGTTTCGGAATAAATGCCCGTTTACAATATTATGATTCTAAAACATTGACTTCTATAGTTGAACGTTCATCTGATTTATTGAATATTGAAATAAACGAGGAAGCGGCTTATTCTATTGCAAGCAGAAGTCGAGGAACCCCACGTATTGCGAATGCATTGTTACGTCGTGTTAGGGACTTTGCACAGATTAAAGGAAATGGTAAAATAGATTTAAAAATTACTAATTATGCATTAGATGCGTTAAATGTTGATGCATATGGATTAGATGAAATGGATAATCGAATTTTACTTGCTATTATTGATAAATTTAAAGGAGGCCCTGTTGGATTGACTACTATAGCAACTGCCATTGGTGAAAATGCAGGAACTTTAGAGGAAGTTTATGAGCCTTTTTTGATTCAAGAAGGTTTTTTAATGCGTACTCAACGTGGCAGAAAGGCTACAGAGAAAGCTTATAAGCATCTTGGAAAAGATGTTGGTTATATTCAAGGTGGGTTGTTTTAAAAGCGTCTTAAAATGCATTTATTTAATTATTGTAATACAAATACTTCAACTGAATCTTTCATTGCATTATTTAAGCGTTTAGAGCGCAATTTAGAGTAGTCAAATCTAAATCATTTTTCTTATATAGATTAACGAAAAATTTTGCCTCTGTCTCAACTTTTTGGATTGATCTGATTGATTCTTATAAACTTTTTAAATTTATATAAAATTAAAAAAGCCTTACATTTCTGTAAGGCTTGTAGCGCTCTCTCCTGGGCTCGAACCAGGGACCCTCTGATTAACAGTCAGATGCTCTAACCGACTGAGCTAAGAAAGCGTTTATCTGAGTGCAAATATATATAAAATTTTTTATTTGAAACAATCAGATTAAAAATTTTTTAAAAATCTTCTTCATCGATGGTAAAATCGTCTAATGAAGCATCTACATATTCGTTATCATCATTTTCATTTTCAGCAGCATCGATAATATCTTCGTTATTATATCCATCAAATTTAGCTGGTCTTAAAATATTTGTTTGAGCAACATTTAGCCTAATTTCAGTGCGAACAAATCCATCTTCCATTACAAAAGCTTTTGCGAAAGGAACACCTAAAAGTTCAACCAAAGCACCTTTTTTAAGAAAATCTAAGATTCTTAAGTTTGCTCCTTCTTTTTTCCAAATGGTGCAATTTACCCAAGTAGTTTTTGTTTTTGATTCTCCAGAACGTTTATCTCTCCAATTTTTATTGTGTGCTACTGGGAAATTAATCGCTATTACCCCTCTTTCCATTGTTTTAATTGTAGCGTCTTTTCCTATATTTCCAATTAGCCTTGTTTCAAATACTGTAGCCATAATGCAATTAAATAGTTATAAAATTTATGTTATTCGTTTATTAAAAGTAAACAAAATTATTATAATTTAGATTAGTGATTATACTTATTCTTGAAAAAGTATAATTTCATCTAAATTTTTTCTTGCTCTTTCTGTAGTTTCACGTGTTAAAAATGGTTCATCTAATTTTTCAGGATGATCTAAATATCCAAATGCATTAACTATGAATGGTTTTAAATTTTCAGGTAAATTAAAATGTTCCGATATGATTTCAGGCTTGAATCCTGCCATAGGGTGAGCATATATATCCATCGTTGACGCTTGTAAAATCATCCCTGCATTTGCTGCTCCCATATCATGTTCAGCCCAAGCATTGAAAGGATTTCCTTCTTTTTCGAAGTCCGTTTTAACAATACTAACTACAAATGCTCCAGCATTTTTTGCCCAAACTGCATTTCCATGTACTAATGAAGATAATATTAAATCAAATGCAGGAGTGTTTTTTTTGGCATAGATAAATCTCCAAGGTTGTTCATTCATTGCGCTAAACATCCAATGTCCTGCTTCTATAATTGTTTTTATTACATCATCTGTCATTGGTTTCTCTGAAAAACTTCGTGCACTCCATCTATTTTTAATAATTGGATGTACATTAAATTCTGTTTTTGCGATTTTAATTTCCATTTTTTTAGTTTTAATTTTGCATTGGTATATCCATTAATAATACCTCAGTATTATTTTCTAATGAAATAAAATTAATTTGATTTTTATTTTTAATTCCTAGGCCATCTCTTTTATTAAGAATTATTTCACTATCGACTTTAATACTACCATTAATTATAAACAGATACATTCCGTTTAATTCTTTTTTTGTTGTATAGGATTCTGTTGAATTTTTATCAAAATTTCCCAAATGAAACCATGCATCTTGATAAATCCATACACCATCATCTTGTGGGTTTGGTGATAGAATTTGTTGTAATTTGTTTATTCTATTAGTTTTATCTAAAGTGATTTGATTATATCTTGGATCTACATTTTTTTTATTTGGAAAAATCCATATTTGTAGAAATGAAACGGGTATATCTTTATTCGAATTATATTCACTGTGGTAAATACCTTTCCCAGCACTCATCACTTGAATATCACCATTTTTTATTATAGAATGATTTCCCATGCTATCTTGATGCTCTAACGCTCCATCAAGTGGAATAGAAATTATTTCCATATTTTCATGTGGGTGAGATCCAAATCCCATTCCTGGTGCAACATAATCATCATTGAGAACACGTAAAACCCCAAAATGAATTCTTTCAGCATTATGGTAGTTTGCGAAGCTAAATGTATGTGCACTTTTTAACCATCCATGATTTGCAAATCCTCTTGATTCTGATTTATGTAGAATATATTCTTTGTTCATTTATGTCTTTAATCAGCTTTCTTAAAGTAATAAACATTTGATGATTTGTTTTGTTGCGTTAAAATTAATTCATTGTCTGTGCATTTTGTGAAATTGTAAATTGTTTCTGTATAACCTAATTTCGAATTATCTTTAAAAGATGTGATTATACTTTCATATTTCATTATTGTGTAAGAACCTAATGAGTCATTTGTTTTGTTATTATTTTCAATATGAAATGCAATTTTTCCATTTCTTCCTTCAGGTGAGAAGGTTACTGTTTCACGAAAAGAAGCTGGAAGTATTTCGTTATTTATCGAAATTAAGTTCCAATTTCCATTAATTTTTTTGTTCATTGTTTTTTCTGGTGCACACGAAAAAAGGGTTAAACTTAAATAGACTAATAAAATAAGTTGCTTCATGGAGTTTTATTTATAGAATACAAATATAATTTAATGAATAAAAAAAGGGAATAACTTGTATTCGTTATTCCCTAAACTATTGATTACTTATCTCTTTAACTGTTATATTGAACGTCTGTAATTCTTGAAATAGGAATCCATACACCGCCCTTCAAGCAAATAAATTTTGTTCCAGTAGCCCAAATAGTTGTTTCTACTTTTTTTGGCCCTTCATCATCATGGAAGTAAATGGTAACTTTAGAATGGTGAATATTTCCTAATAAGGTTGCGCGTTCTAATCTTTGCTTTATATCTTCGTCTTGTTCTAATTCAAGCTCTTTGTGAAATGATAAATTTGAAATCATTTCTTTCTCGATAGATTTGTATGTAAAATTTTCCATGAGTGACAAAAATTAGAGGTTAGTTAATAAAGTTAAATAATTATTTCGTTTTTTTCAATAAAATAAATTAATTCTGTAACATTTCCTACATTGCACTTACGCATTATGTTCTCTCTGTGTTTCCCTACAGTTCTTACGCTAATTTCCAATTGTTCTCCAATTTCTTTGGAAGGCATCCCTTTTCTAATCAATCTGATGATTTCTTTTTCGCGTTTTGAAATTTTAACAGTAGTTATAATTTTTTCGCTTAAACTATTTTTTTTCTTAGAATTTTGTTCTTTAATCTGAGAAATGATATGCTGACAATAGTAATTTTCTCCGTTTAAAATTTGATCAATAGCTGTTTTTAATGAATTTGTTGGGCTTTGATGCGTAATAAAACCATGTATTCCAATTTTCATTAATTTGTTAAAACACTCGTAAGAGTTTGTTTTTGAAAACACTAGGATTGGAATATTTGTTTTTTTAATTGTTCGTAATAAGTCCACACCATCAATGCAATTAATGTTCATCTCAGTTATAACTAAATCTGCGTCTTTCTTTAATCCAAGCTCTTTTTCATTTTCTGTATTTATAACTGTTACATTAATGTTGTCATAGCTACTTAATAAGGCAAGTAATCCATCTGAAATAATTGTTTTATTGTGAATTAAAATCACATTTTTTAATTGATTGACAGCTAAATTCATTATTTATAGGTTTTGTTAAGTATTCTTGCTTATATTAAAAGTATACCAATTTTGGTTTTAATTTAAAATTGCTGATAAACAAGTGCTTGTATTTTAAAATACGTTTTATTTAGTACGTATTTAGTACTATTTCCCATTTTGGGAATATGCTTGATAGTTCTTTTTTGTCTATTTTTATTGAGAATACGAATTTATTCTAAGTGGATAAAAAAGAAAAAAGTCTTTTAATTAAAGAATTTGCAATAAAAGAAGGATTCTCATTTTGTGGGATTTCCAAAAGTGGTTTTTTAAAAGAAGAAGCTCCACGCTTGGAAAGTTGGTTGCAATCTGGGAAGGCTGGAAAAATGGACTACATGTCAAATCATTTTGATAAACGTCTTGATACAACTTTACTTGTTCCAAACTCTAAATCAGTTATTTCTTTATTGTATAATTATTATCCAACTCAAAAACAGGTTACTGAAACTTTCAAGATTTCAAAGTATGCTTATGGCCAAGACTATCATTTTGTAATTAAAGAGAAGTTAAACGCTCTGTTATTTCGAATACGAGAACAATTTGGTGATGTTGACGGAAGAGTTTTTGTCGATTCAGCACCTGTTATGGATAAAGCATGGGCAAAAAAAGGAGGGTTAGGCTGGATTGGAAAGAATAGCAATTTAATCCACCCCAAAAAAGGATCGTTTTTTTTCATAGCTGAATTAATATTAGATATTGAATTAGAAGAAGATGGACCAATAAAAGATTTTTGTGGTACCTGTACACGATGTATTGATACTTGTCCTACAGATGCAATCGTTGAACCATATGTGGTGGATGGTTCAAAGTGCATTTCTTATTTGACCATTGAATTGAAAGATGAATTAATACCATCAGAGTTTTCAGGCAAAATGAATGATTGGGTGTTTGGGTGTGATGTATGTCAAGATGTTTGTCCATGGAATCGCTTTTCAACTCCACATACTGAACCATTATTTCAACCGCATGATGATTTACTTTACCTTTCAAAAAAGGATTGGAACGAATTGTCGGATGAATATTTTCAGCAACTTTTTAAGAAAAGTGCGGTGAAACGAACAAAAAAAAGCGGTTTAATACGTAATATTACTTTTGCTCAAAAAGATAAAAAATAGGTATTTATGGCGATTCAAGAATATACAGGATCTTGGGATGAAAATAAAGCAGCACACTTGTTAAGAAGAACTTTATTTGGGCCCACGTTTAAACAAATTCAGGATGCAAAAAGCCTGGGTATAAAGCAAACCATTGATCTTTTATTGACTAATAAAACGGATTCAGAACCAATTACCGTTAATAGTGAGGAACAAATAGCTAAAATGGGTGAAACGTGGGTGAACAAACCCTATCCAGCTGATATGCAAAAGGCACAAATGACCCACAATATTCGAAATGAATCTTTAGGTTGTTGGACAATGGAAAATATTTCAAATGGACAATTTTCTATCATTGAGAAAATGAGCTTATTTTGGCAAAATCATTTTGCTGCTGAGTATACCAATGATGCGCGTGCAACCTATAATTATATACATTTATTAAGATCCAATGCCTTAGGGAATTTTCGAGAATTAGTAAAACAAGTAACTGTAGATCCTTGTATGTTGTTGTTTTTGAATGGAAATTCGAATACTAAAAACAGTCCGAATGAAAATTATTCGCGTGAATTATTAGAGTTGTTTTCTGTTGGTAAAGGTTCACAAATTGGCCTTGGAGATTACACCAATTTTACTGAAGAGGATATCAAACAAGGAGCTAAAATTTTGACAGGATGGAACGTGAAAGGTATGTTAAGCAGCACAGAAACAACAACTTCTTCTTTTTTTATTTCAAACCGTCATGATGTAAGCAATAAAACGTTATCACCTAGATTGGGTTCTTTCGTGATTCAAAATGGAGGGGATCAAGAATATAAAACATACATTGATCATTTATTCTCAACGAATATACCTGCATTGTTTATCTGCAAAAAACTTTATCGTTGGTTTGTAAATTATGATATAACAGCGGATGTCCAAAAGAATGTAATCGAGCCTTTAGCTCAATTGATGGTAGATTCAAACTATGAAATAAAACCAGTTTTAAGAGCTTTGCTTTTAAGTGATCATTTTTATGATGTAAAAATGGTTGGTACTATCATAAAAAATCCATTGGAATTTCTTTTTTCGTTGATTAATTCAACTAATTCTTCGTTTGGTTTTTCTGCAGATATAAATTATGGATTCTTGAAAGAGATTTATAATTTTTCTGCTGTTATTGGAATGAATTATTTCCGACCACCAAGTGTTGGAGGCTGGACGGCTTACTATCAAGCACCTTCATATTCAAGATTGTGGATGAATTCGAGTTATGTAAAATTAAGATTCGATGTTGCGGCTTATTTATTGACTGATAGTTTCAAATCTAAAATCAATCCAAGTGCAATTTTTACATTAAACGTAATTGATTACGTTAAGAATTTATCAAATCCCCTTTCTGCACCACAAATCGTGGAGGACACCGTATTGGTTTTTTGTCCGAAAGGGCTTACAGATCAAACTAAAACTACATTAAAATTGATCTTGACAGATGGTCAACCTGATTTCGAATGGACTTTACAATACGATGAATATTTAAAAGATAGTTCTAATGTGATGAAAAAGAATGCGATCATAGGTCGTATACGTCTCTTTTTATCTAATTTGTTCAAGTTACCAGAGTTTCAAACGATCTAATTTTATTATAAAATGGAAAGAAGAAAATTTTTAAAAACTACTGGTTTCGCTTCCTTGTCA
>CANHVK010000022.1 GCA_947464135.1 Flavobacteriia bacterium
ACAAAACTATGTTTACCCACCATTTTAAAATTCAAAGAAAATAGTACCGCTGATACCACTATACAAAGTTGGAATTGGGAATTTAGCGATGGTACAACTTATTCAGGGAAAACACCTCCAGATCACGAATTTAAAACATCTACAGGAAAAGAAATAACGGTAACGTTAACAACCATTGATGTAAATGGCTTTAAAAAAAGTAAAACCGAACGTTTTCCTATTTACAAACCAAGCGCAAGTATTACTGCTGACAAAGTGATTTCAGCTTCAGATAGAACAATTTATATTTGTGAAAACGATGTTGTTAAGTTTACATCTAATACTCTTATTGGAAATTCATTAACTTCAGAATGGAAGTTTGTAAATACAAATAAAATTATAAAAGGAAATACAATAACTTCTGATCCATGGAAAGTTCGAAAGGGTCTTGATGATAAGGATACTGTTATTTTAAAAATAACAGAGCAAAGTACCGGTTGTCAAAATGATACAAGTGTTTTTATCAAGATCGAAAAATATCCGAGCGCTCAATTAATTACAGATATTAAAAACAATACTGCTTGCGCAAGTGAATCTACAAGCGGAACGAAATCTTACAATTCAAATTTCAGTATGGATAAATCTAAAAACCCTACTGGTACAACCGCTTATTGGAATTTAGGATATAACAATGGTATTTCATCGAATGAAAGACCATCCCTAAGTTATCCAGTTGGGAATTACACTGTCTCTTTAAAATTAACCACACTTAATCAATGTAAAAAAGATACCACCTTCTCTTTTAAAGTAATAGAAAAACCAACAGGTGCTTTTGTAGCGGGTCCCACAACCATTTGTAAATCAGAAAGTGTAACATTTGAAATTACTCAAAAATCCACTGAAGCTACTGCCTTTAAATGGGATTTTGATGATGGAAATATTGATTCAGTCAATACAAAAGTTAGTCATCAATATAATTTACTCCCTCCTTCTGGAAAAGTAACAGCGAAGTTAATTGTCATTAATGGGGTTTGTCCAAGCGACCCAATTACCAAAGATATCAACATCAAATTTGTTAAAGCAGACTTTAATACCTTTGATATAAAACAAGCAGAAAATGATGATACTATTTGTTTTGGTGATGAATATAATTTTATAAATACATCTTCAAATTCAAACCAATACCAATGGATTTATGATATAAATAATAGAACTTCCAATAGCAAAGATGTGAATAATGTAAAATTTATTGAACCTGGTTTAAAAACTGTTTCTTTGATTGTATCTCATACCGATAATAAATGTAGAGATACACTAACTAAAAAAATATATGTTAAACCTTTACCAAAAGTAGAAGGAGTTGAACAGGTAATTTGTTATGGTAAAGGACAATCTATAGAATTAAAAGTTAAGGAAAAATTCAACAACATTGTTTACAGTTGGGATAAAACCGATTTGAGTCCTACTAAAACAAGTACCTATGTAGTTACAGCAACAGATACCATCGATCAATGTTCCTATTCAGATGATGTTTTAATGGTTGTGATACAACCTCTTGAGAACATTAATTGGGATACAACAATCGTTATTGGAGATGCTATTAAACTACCTATCGATAATCAGTACAATACCGTTTTATTTGAATGGAGTCCTATACTAGGATTGAGTTGTACAGATTGTTCCTATCCTATTGTAAGACCTTTAGCAGATACTGTTTACACAGTAAAAATGCACGATAAATTAAATTGTTTTAATGAAACTGGAGTTTTTAAGATTATCGTTAAACCAGATACACATATCAAACTACCTACTACCTTCACACCAAATGGAGACGGTAACAATGACATTCTTTACGTAAGGGGTTGGGGTATCAAAGAGTTAATATCTTTTGAGATATATAACCGTTGGGGTGCACTACTCTTTCAAACAAACGATATAAATATAGGATGGGATGGGTATTACAAAGATGAGTTACAAAATAACGAAGTTTATGTTTACAAAGTGTTGGCTAAAAACTGGTTAAATAAAGAAATTAGTAAAGAAGGATATGTAAATTTAATGAGATAAGACTATGTTTGAGAATGTACATATATTAGATGAAGGAACCAAATTATTAGTTGCGCTAATTATAGGGGCAATCATTGGAGCAGAAAGAGAGTACAAAAGCAAAGCGGCTGGGTTTAGAACTGTGATTCTAATTACTGTTGGTTCAACTATTTTTACAATTGTATCTAATGTAATAGGAACAGATGGGCGTGTTGCTTCGAACATTGTCACTGGTATTGGATTTTTAGGAGCTGGATCTATTTTTAGAGAAGGAACGATTATCAAGGGAATCACAACGGCAACTACTATTTGGATTTCAGCAGCAATTGGTATGGCTGTTGGAGTTGGAGAATATGCGTTTGCTTTTATGAGTCTTTTTGTTGTAATGCTCGTTTTACTGAGTTTCAATTGGATCCAACGATTGATTGACAAAACAAATAAAATTGAAACTTATAAAATTACGTTGAGCAATAAAAAATCAGATAATAAAGATGTTTTAAAAGATTTCATTAAATCACATCATTTAATTGTTAAAACAATCAAACAATCTAAAAATATCGATCACCATACCTTTATATTCTCAGTTCAAGGTTCGGCAATAAATCATAGTAAACTAGTTGAAAGTTTATTTGAAACTGATTATATTTTATCTTTTGAAATCTAATCCAGAACTAGACAAAATCACAAAAAAATAGGGTGTCTCGAATTTTCGGACACCCTTTTTTAAAAGTTTTATAGTTTGTTAATCTTCAGAAGGAACTAACACTCTTCCACAATGTTCACAAACAATAATCTTTCTTTTTGATTGAATATCTAATTGACGTTGTGGTGGAATTTTATTAAAACACCCTCCACAAGAATCTCTATCTACTGGAACAACAGCTAAACCATTTTTTGCATTTGTTCTCAAACGAGTATAAGCAGTTAACAATCTTTCTTCGATGTTTTTCTTAGCAGCATCTGATTTCGTTTGTAAAGCATCTTCTTCTTTTTGAGTCTCAGCAATAATTTCATTCAATTCTGCTTTCTTTGTCTCCAAATCAGATTTTCTTAAGTCAAATCTTTCTTTAGTTTCGTCTAAAGTTTGAACTCTACCTGTTAGGGTAAACTTCGCTTCTTTAATTCTTTTATCGTGTAATTTAATTTCTAATCCTTGAAATTCTATTTCTTTTTCTAAAGATTCGTATTCACGATTATTTCTAACGTTATTTTGTTGCTCTTTGTACTTAGATATCGCAGCTTCTGCATCTTTCATTGCATTTTTACGATCTAATACATCTTGCTCCATCTCTTTAACTTCATCTTGAAGTTTATTAAGACGTGTTTCTAACCCTAGTAATTCATCTTCTAAATCCTGAACTTCTAAAGGCAATTCACCACGTACTGTACGTATTCTATCTATTTCAGAATCAATTTTTTGCAATTGGTAAAGAGCATCTAACTTATCTGCTACTGTTACTTCTTTTTTTGTTGCTGTTCCAGCCATTTTTAGAAATAATTTATTGGGTTTGTATTCACTTTCGTTACACGAATGGCAAAGTTAACAAATTTTTCATTCAAAAAAGAATAAATTAAATTAGAAGTGAATTGTTCAGATTCGTAATGGCCTATATCTGCTATTACAATTTTATCGTCAG
This sequence comes from Flavobacteriia bacterium, assembly GCA_947464135.1. GTDB lineage: Bacteria > Bacteroidota > Bacteroidia > Flavobacteriales_D > Crocinitomicaceae > CANHVK01. The sequence goes on from CANHVK010000022.1 coordinate 3,663, forward strand.
CATCAAAAAATTCATGGTACTTGAAATCACCTGTTATATAAATATCTGCTTTTTTCTGAATGGCATTTTTCAATAAAAAACTCCCTGAACCTCCACAAAAAGCAACTGTTTTAATTTTCTTACCTAGTAAATTTGTATGTCTAATTGTTTTACAATGAAACTTTTGTTTTAACTGCGCCAAAAAAGTTAATTCATCAATTGGATTTTCTAACTCTCCAATCATACCTGTTCCTTCGTATTGATTTTGATTTTCTAAGTGATAGACGTCATAAGCCACTTCTTCATACGGATGTGATTCTAACATGACGTTCAACACTTTTTGAAGATGGTGTTTTGTTACTAAAACTTCTATTTTTGTTTCTTCAACTATTTCCATTTCTCCTTTTTCTCCAATAAATGGAATTGCGTTTTCTCCAGGCAGAAATGTACCATTGCCTTTAGATGCAAAACTACAATTGGAATAATCTCCAATAGACCCTGCCCCTGCGCTAAACATTGCATATAATACCTGCTCCTGATAATCATTTGGAACAAATACTGAAACTTTATAAAGTGGATGCTCAGAAGGCATTAAAATCCTTGGATTTAAGACCCCAATTCTTCTTGCAATTTCAGCATTTACACCTTCTAAATGATGATCTAAATTTGTATGAATACCATAAATAACGATATCGTTTTTAATTGCTTTCAGTAAAATACGTTCATTGTAATTTTTACCCGTTAACGATTTTATAGGTTTAAATATCAAAGGATGATGAGAAACAATTAAATTATATCCTAAATCTATTGCTTCATCTATAATTTCTTCAGTGCAATCTAAACTAATTAGAATACCTGTAACGTTTTGTTTCACATCCCCTACTTGAACCCCACAATTATCAAATCCTGCCTGACTTGATAAAGGAAATTTATTTTCTAAATATGAAATTACATCATATATTCGCATAACTTATTATCTTTAAAATCTTGTCAAAAACTCCTACTAATTTAGTTAAAGATAAAGATAACCAAACACATGAGATTAATCGCCTTTTATATTCTATTGATTAGTTCTGTAAATCTAGTCTTTACACAATCCCCAATTAAAACAGACACACTTAAAACGTATCAAATTAAACGTTTAGGTAAAAATGCTGTTCGTTATGGTGATATTTATGCTGCTATTACTTATTTCGAAGAATATCTCGAAAAGAAACCTAAACGCTACGATTTTAAATTACAACTAGCAGATTTATACCGAAAATCTCGAAATTATGAAAAAGCAGCTGCAACTTACAAAGATGTTTTCGAAAAAAAAGGAGAGAAGTATCCAGATGCGCAATTTTATTATGCACGGATGTTGAAAGCTACTGGAAAATATAAACAATCAAAAGACGAATACACAAAATTCACCAATAATAAGGGAGCAAAAGAATTAGAAAATATTAAACAATTAAAAAAACTTGCTCTTGCAGAAATCAAAGGGTGTGATTTCGCTCTGGATTCATTAAAAGAGAAATCAGGTGCCATAATAACACACCTAAACAATTCAATAAATAAGGCACACATTGAACTCTCCCCTATTTTAATCGATACAAATACGCTTTTGTATGCTTCTATCAATGAAGATAAATTGAAATTATATGACATCGATAAAGATCAACGTATTCCAATGAGAAAATTTTTCATTGCGGTAAAAAATAAAGACAAATGGACTGGTGGAAAAGTATTCGAAGGACCATTTAATGACTCTTCTTCCAATGTTGGTAACGGTGCATTTTCTCCTGATGGAAATCGATTTTATTATTCTAAATGCAACTTTAATGGCAAAGGAAAAATGATTTGCAGACTATTTGTGAGTTACAAAGAAAAAAATAAATGGCAAAAACCTGTCGACTTGGGTGAATTAGTTAATTCCGAAGAATATACAACAACAATGCCCACGGTAGGGGTTGATAGTAAAAAACAACAGGAAGTTGTTTATTTTGTATCCGATAGACCTGGTGGTAAAGGTGGTATGGATATTTGGTGCACTTATTTCGACGAAAAGAAAAAAACGTTTAAGGCTCCTAAAAATATTGGAAATACAATAAATACTGTAGGGGATGAAATAACTCCTTATTATGATTTTTCAAATAGAACTCTATATTTTAGTTCAGATGGATTTGCAGGATTAGGAGAACTTGATATTTATCAATCCATTGGAGAAATTAAAACTTGGAGTGCACCAGAAAATCTTGGCGCTCCTTATAACTCTTGTGTTGATGATTTATATTACGTAAAAGGCAAAAAACCCAAAGTAAAAAGCGGTTTTTTTGTTTCAAATCGTATAGGGGGTGTAAATCTGCTGAATGAAACTTGTTGTGATGATATTTATGAATTTATTGACCCTCAATATGTCAATATTTTCGTCAAAGGAAAAGTGTTAGAGTTAGGTAACGATACATTGAATAAAATTGTTGGATCACTGAATCAAACACCAGTATCTCTTTATAAAGTTCAATCAGATGGCACCGAACATTTACTAAAAACGACTACAACAGACAAAAGTGGTAAATATGAATTTCAATTAGAAGAAGGATTAAATTACAAAATAATCATTGAAAAAAACGGCTATTTTACAAAAAGAATGGAAGTATCAACTGAAAAAATACATAAGTCTGACTCAATAAAACTTGATTTAGTCGTAAAACCGATTCCTAAAGGATCAATTATAATTAGTAATATCTATTATGAAACTGCAAAAGCAGATTTGAAACCTGAATCGAAAGAAAGTCTAGATAAAGAACTTGTAAGTTTATTAAAAGATAACCCTCAACTAATTATTGAAATAGGTTCACATACAGACGATATTGGTTCAAACGAATATAACCAAAAACTTTCACAGCAACGAGCACAAAGTGTTGTTAATTATTTAATTGAAAAAGGCATCGCAAAAGAAAGAATGTTAGCGAGAGGATATGGAGAAACAAAACCTCTTACTCCAAATATTACTGCAATTGAGAGACAAAAAAATAGAAGAACAGAATTTAAAATTATTGGCACTATTAAAAATACAGAAATTAACTACGAAGAATAGAAACTAAATCAGCTCATTAAGATTTAATTTCAGGTTTCTTCCATTATTAAATCGGATAGAAACAGTATTCGTTATATTGCAAAAAGAAGCACTATTTACAACTAGATTAGAGAAAATAGTTCGGTAATAAAAAATATTCATTTTATGTCTTAGTCCTTTAAAAAATGTTGAATCTTGTTGTTTACTTAACATTTTTAATCTTCTTACAATTTCACCACTACTTCTATGATATAAACACACGTGGTAAGTTTGTTTACTTATCAAACTTTTCATCAAACTAGTTTTTCCAGTTTGAAAAAATAATTCATCAGAACCAACCAACTCACCATTATCTTTTCTTAACATACAATATTTTTTTCCCGTTGATTCTTCAACAGAAAAAAGCACATCAGAAATTTTAGAATTAACTGAAATCGTTTCCATAAAATTGTTATCCAACTTCACTTTGTAACAAAGTAGATTAATAATTGTTACAAAATATAAGCAAAAATAATTTGTTTTATTTAAAATCTATAAGAAAGAGGGTACCAAAAGAAGGCACCCTCGAAATACTATTTTTCTTCCCAAGTATTATATATACGATCCCACACATCATTGAAGTCTAAAACTTTCTCGACAACCACTGGATGCATTACATTTTTAGAATTTTCAATCCAAGTTCTTTGCATTTTAGTAAACCATCTTAGATTGTTTAATTGAACTTTTCTAAACTGTTTAACATCAAGTTTAGTGTAGTTTGAGAAGAATTCATCTGAAACTTTAATTCCTGACTCAACTAATTGAATCAATGTGTCTTTTTGTAATTCAGTCATAGTATAATAGATTAGTTATTATAAATTTAAAACAATCTTTTTTTTAAAACAAAAAAAAATTAAACCACAGCTAAATCTTCCTAAAACGGCAATTAATCCTAAAAAGGGAAATAGAATTTTAGCACGTAAATTTTGACGTAAATTTCGTGTAAATCAATATTTTAAGCGAACAAAAACAATCAAGTTTAAATTATTTTACTTAAATTTAATAAAATAATAACCAACCTCAAACTAAATGTTGTGAAAACAAAGCAATTCAGAGTATTCTCGGTAGAAGATGACTCTATTTACAGAAGATTGATACAGCATAAAATTTCGATGAATAATGAAATTGATGTGGAGTCTTTTTCTGATGCAAAAACTTTATTACAATCATTAAATAAAAACCCACACATCATTATTCTTGACTTAAACCTTCCCGATTTGGGAGGTGTTGAACTTGTCAATTCAATTCAAGAAACTTTACCAGACTGTATTATAATCGTTTTATCCTCACAAGATAAAATTGAACAAGTTGTAACCATATTAAAATCTGGTGTTTATGACTATATATTTAAAGATGACTTTGCTCTTGATCGACTTTGGTTGTCAGTAAATAATGCATTACGACAAATAGATTTAAATGACGAAATTAATAATCTAAGAAATGTAGTTTCTTCAAAGGTTACTTTTTCTGAAAACATCAAAGGAATAAGTACTGAAATGCGCGATGTATTTCGACTTATGGAAAAAACGATAACGAATAATATTCCTGTTGAAATTTACGGCGAAACTGGTACTGGAAAAGAACTTGTTGCACGCGCTATTCATTTCAATTCATTAAGAAAATCAAAACCATACATTGCTTTAAATGTCGCTTCTTTCCCAAGAGAATTAATCGAAAGTGAATTATTTGGATATGAAAAAGGAGCATTTACAGGCGCACTTCAATCCAAACCAGGTAAATTAGAAGAAGCAAACGGAGGTACCCTTTTTCTTGACGAAATAAGTGAAATGGAATCTGCCATGCAAGCTAAATTACTTCGGGCAATACAAGAAATGGAAGTAACAAGATTGGGATCTAATAAACCAATTAAACTTAATTTTAGAATCATTATAGCCACTCATAAAAACTTAATACAAGAAGTAAAAGAAGGAAAATTTAGAGAAGATTTGTATTACAGACTTATGGGTATGCGAATTGAATTACCTCCACTTAGAAAAAGGGGAAATGATATAATAGCATTGGCAAACCATTTTATACAAGATTATGCAACCAAGAACAAGTTACCAATAAAAAAATTAAATCAGGAGAGTCAAAACGCATTACTTAAATATCGCTTCCCAGGAAATGTAAGAGAATTAAAAGCAATAATTGAAACTGCTTTTGTGATGAGTGAAGATGAGATTATCAATGAAAATGATCTACAATTAAATCAAATCAACTTATTAGAAAATTTATTAGGTACAGCTATGACGCTGGAAGAATATTCGATTAAAATTATTGAACATTACCTTCACAAAAACAACAATAATGTACTCAAAACAGCTAAAGATCTAGGTATTGGTAAAACCACTATTTATAGATATATTAACGAAGGAAAAATTTTTATGAAATAATAAATATGTCAGAAGAAACAATGAATAAAATCTATTCGATTTTAAAATCAATCGAGACAATAAAAAACAGTGACGATCTTATAGAATTTACTTTAAATTCAATGATTGATTTACTTCAGATAGAATACATTCTTGTTTTCGAAAATGATTCTTTTTATAAACAGTATACGAAAAATACATTGATGAATGAAGATGAAATAAACAAAATTATTTCTCTTAAAAATCTGAAATCAAAAGAAAACGAAACATATTTTTTTTATGAATTAAAAAATGGAGTAACTCTTTGTTTTATCTCTCCATTAAATTCTAATGTAGATGCTATTTCAATTATCATTCTCCAGCTTAATTTGAAAATTGAAAATTTAACTTTACAAGAAAAAATTGAATCAAATCAGGATCATGAGCAAACAAAAAACAAACGATTAATCTTAATTGAAAACATTCTTCTAAAAACAAAAGACGGTATTCAAGTCGCTGATGTTGATGGAAATTTGGTATATATAAACAAAGAAGTCAGCGAACGATTAGGTATCTCAGTTGATGCCGTTTCAAATTATAAAGTTTCTGATTTTGAGCCCTTATTTAAAGATGAACTAAATTGGAAAAAACATATTGATGTTATTAAAAAGGAAGGTGTTATTGTAATTGAATCCATCAATTACCACGTTGGATCTCGCAAACAAATATCTGTAGAATTAATTGTTTCCATGCTTGAAATAGATGGTAATGAATACGTGATAGCAGCATCAAGAAACATAGATGAACGAATTGCAAAACAAAATGAGCTGTTAGAATCTAAAATTCAAGCGGAAGAAATTGCTTCATTTAAGGATGAATTTATAGCAAATATAAGCCATGAAATTAGAACCCCTCTAAATGGCATCTTAGGATTATCCAGAGAACTATCTAAACATAACCTAACGGAAGAAACGCAAGAATTAATCAAACATATTCATGCTTCTGGTAATTTCTTGTCCTCAATTATAAATAATGTATTGGATATTTCTAAAATTAACAATGGAAATTTTGACATTCAAATTGAAGAAATTGATCTTAATCAAATTATTAGTCAAATAAAATCAATCATCTTACCTCAAACCACTGAAAAAGGAATTTCCTTTTCTATTTCGATTGCACCTGATATAAATACGGAACTATACACGGACGAAATATGTTTAAAACAGATCTTAATCAACGTATTACACAATTCTGTTAAATTTACAAAAAAGGGCACTATTACTTTAGTAATCAGTAACTGTGACGAAAATCCAGACAAGGAAAAAAACTGTCTCTCATTTACGATTTCAGACACAGGTATTGGAATGAATCAAGAATTTATACCCCGTATCTTTGATAAATTTACACAAGAAGCTTCCACCGAAAAAATTAAAAATCAAGGCACTGGATTAGGAATGTCCATCACCAAGGAATTAATCGAAAAATTAGGTGGTAAAATAGCGGTTACATCAATAAAAAATAAAGGAACATCTTTTAAAATCAGTATTCCTTTTACTAAAAGAAAGGTACAAATTCAACATATAGAAAAACCGGAAATCGGTGGTACCAATTTATATGGCAAGAAGATTTTAATTGTCGATGACAACCCAATAAATCGATTGGTTGTCAAATCATCATTACGAAAATTTGAAAATAAAATATCAGAATGTGAAAACGGAGCCGAAGCGTTAGATTTTCTGAAAAATAAAGCATCTGTAATTGATTTAATTCTCATGGACATTCAAATGCCTATCATGGATGGATTTGAAGCAAGTAAAAAAATAAGAGAAGAATTAAATTTAACTATTCCAATTGTTGGTCTTACTGCAAATTCACTTCATTTCTCAAAAGAAAATTACAAAAGTCATGGAATGAACGAGTGTATTTTTAAACCATATGATGAATCATCTTTCATTCAAACATTGTCTTCAATTCTTCAACATAAAGAAACCTCATCCTTTTTTGATTTAAATCATTTAAAAAAAATCACCTATGACGACAACTCCCTTTTCAATGAAATCATCACCTTATTCCACGATGCTATACCTCTTGAAATTAACAAGCTAGAAAATCAAATTTTAAATCTACAATTCGAAGATTTCAAAAAAACAATTCACAAAATTAAGCCAAACATCCATACATTTAGAATATCAGAAATCATTGAAGATATTGATTACCTAAATCAAATAGATCAAGCTACTTTCGTCAATCCGAACACAAAAGAAAGGACATTTAAAGTAATTCGAGTGCTAGAAAAAGTAAGAGATAATTTAAAAAGTAACCTTATTTTACTATAAACGGTTTTTGCTCATTCACCATATTCTCTCCAAGGATATTCAAATAATACAGACCGCTTGGTAAATTTGGAACGTTTATTTCAAATTGATCTTCATCCTGAACTAAATGAGATGGAAGTAGAAGTACATGTTTTCCAATCAAATCTGTAATCTGAATCTTTATTAATTGATTTGAATAATCGTTTAGTTTAATTTTTATTTTACCATCTTCAATTGGATTTGGGAATATTTCCGAGTTATTTTTAGCTCTATCACCTTTATCGAAATATACTGATTCTACTTCAGAATAACTTACTTTACCGTCAGTATCCGTTTGCTTTAATCGATAATACGAAAGTCCAATCAATGGGTTTTCATCTAAAAGTGAATAATATAATTTATCAGAACTATTTCCAGCACCATTTTTTCTACCTATTTCACTAAAATCCTGACTATTTATTGATCGCTCAACCGTGAAATAGTCATTATTAATTTCATTTTCAGTTGACCAATTTAAAGCTACTTTTTTGTCTATTAGTTTCGCTTGAAAGTAACTTAATTTTATTGGTAACGCACTTCCTTCATCTGGACTAAATGGAGAAAAGGATGTTATATTCGTTCTTGTCAATGTCCAGGGGTTAGAACCACTCGCTGGAGTTGTTGTATGGGAATCCCATGCTCCATTAGTATAATGCGATATATAACACAATGAACGATTAAAACCAGGTAATTCTTCAGCCGTATTCCATTGGATGGTCATGGTTACATCAGAACCACCAGGAGTAACTTCTTCAACAAACCAAGTACGATCGATTTTATCCGTAGTTGAAGCTGCACCTGTAGTTCCATTAGCAAAGTGGTCACTTAAAATTTTAACACTAAAATCATCTGTAGTACCAGCATTTTCTATATTACAAGGAGTATAGGAATTAAAAGTGTGTCCTACTGGAAAAAAGGTTTTTCCAATCGGCGCTCCAGGACCTAATCCTTTTTGCACCAATTCCCCTGTAGATTCTGTTTGAACATAACTAGCAGCACTGTAACCTGTAACATAACCTGTTGAAGAAATATACATGTGGTTTGCCCATATATCAATATTCCCAAGGGTTAGTGTTAGACATTTTGTAACTGTCAAATCAGCAGTCAAATGTATCCCCCCACTTCCATTCATTGTTAAATTACGTATACTATCCTGATAAAAAAGGGATGTTGGTATTTCTACTTCCGTAGTATTGTTTGTGAATTTAATTGTACTATTTGCTCCAATAGCTTTGATATATCCATTCGTTCGAACAGGAGTAACTGTACTTCCCAAAGTCAATGTATTTGCTCCAACTATGATTGATCCATTTGTCAAAGTTATTGATCCATTCAACGTGGTGTTATCTTGTAACGTATATTCAGAACCAGAACCATTTAATATAAGATTAGATGATATCGGACTACCTCCTGTAGAAATAGTTTTACCAGTAGTTGTAGCAAGCAGATTTAAAGTCCCTGTGTGACTCCAAGTCATTCCACTAACTATAGTTAAATTATCATAGACATTAATCGTTGATGTACCTGCTATCGTTCCTGTAAAACCACTACAAGTTATCTTATTACAATTTGAAGCTGATCCAATATTTACTTGTCCTGATCCTGAATTGAAATCAAAAACAACATTAATCGTAGATGTAGGTACAGCTGTCGCTACTGGAGCGCCACCAGATGCATACGCCCAGTGATTCGCATAATCCGACCAGTTACCTGCTCCTCCTACCCAGTAATAGGTTCCAACAGGCCCTTCATAGCATCCTTTATATACATTAGTAGATACTGTATTTCTATTACCAGTTGTTCCATATATATCTTCTGTACATCCTGAAATTGCTGATAAATCTGCTCCAAGATAAATAACGTTCATAGTTGAAATAGAAGCATCCGAATTAATCGTTAAAGCGGTCGTTGTGTAAGTACTATTAGTACCTCCATAATCATCCGAAGCGCTATTAAACGTTGCACTTGAAATATTTGAACCATTTACTTTTGCAAAATTAGAACCTGTGGATGAATTCATATAAAAATTATGATCCATAGTACACGTTGGTGTGGAACTTGCTCCCCAGAAGACTAAACTGTTTGTTGAAGCACAATTGTTCTGAAAAACATTGTTTTTGTAAACAAAGGTGTTTGCTGTTGAAGAAACTTGATAAACTGCTGCAGTAACTGGGTTGCTTGAAACAGATCCGCCAAGTTCAATGGTATTATAATAAAAAGAAGCGGTTTTACTGGTAGAAGTATTTACAAGTTGTAATCCATACAACACCGAATTGACATTGTAATTTGTTGTACCATCTGTATTTTTTACCGATATAAAATTATTGATATAACTTTTGTTGTATGCATTATCATACCAACCTACTATAGTTGGAGCATTTGTATTTGCCGAATAAAGATTTCTAATAATATTTTTTGTATTTGAAACCACAGAAGAATTTGTACTTCCAGCATAAATACCATAAACCGTACTTGAAACCGCGGTAGCACTTGTTACACCAAGTATATCAACTAAATTGTTTGTCAAACTCGCAATAGCATTTGAACCATTTCCGATAGCAATACCAGCAATGTTATAGGCAAAAGAAGCACCTGTTCCCGAAATTCCTTTTATTGTATTTGATGTAATAACGGAAGTTGTTGTTGTGTTTCCAAAAACTATTCCGGCATGATTATTTACAACATCGGTTGTGAAAGGATTACAAGTAGCAGTGGAAGCAATTGATATATTTCCAACAGATCCATTCCCAATTACATTCAATGAAACAGTATTATTTCCAGAAGTATTATTTAGATATATACCTTTAAAAAATCCATTTGCACAAGTAATGGTATGAATGGTATTTGTATTCACATTTGTAACTGCATTAGCATCAGAATACACGCCAGCTAACAAAGCAGAAGCATTTGTTGAAGAATAATTGGAAACACTTTTTATTAAATTATTCGTAATATTAATTGGTGATGTTCCTTTTATATTATACACTCCATAAAACAACGATGCCCCTGTTCCATATATATTTATGTTTGAGATTGTGTTGGAACTAATTGTTGGAACTCCAGTTGCGTTTTGATAAATACCATAAAACTGACATACACCAGCAGCCGTTAAATTCCCTCCTATTGAAATTGAATTTGCTGATGACACGCTACCCATTTTGTTTCCACTTATTGATGTTGTACTTGTATTACCAGTATAAATTCCATGAAAAGTGTATCCTTTTCCTGAAACATTGGAAGTATTAATGTTTCCTATACCATTATTTTGAATGGCAACTGCTCCTGATGCATAACAATAAATCCCTTGGATTAATCCTCCTGTATTTGTTGAATTTACTGTAATATCATGCGTAGAATTAGTTGTTGTATCACCTATAATATTAGCTGAAGTTGTACCGATATTGACATTTCCCGCACCAGTAACATAAATCCCTGTGAAAATTCCAGCATTTGTACTTTGACTCGATGTAGTGTTAAAAGTTATGTTTCTTATGACATTTCCCTGAATGGAATTTGTTGCACTTGTACTGCCGCTTAAATATATCGGGAACATATGATTCGCCGAAGAATTCATTACGAAAGAACTTCCTCCACAACTTGCTTCTTGTCCTCCAAAATAATTACCCGAGATTGTATACCCACTTCCAGTACCAATTTGTATTCCATATACATTCGCAGCAGGACTACTAATTGCCGAAGTCTGATATAAATGATTGCCAGAAATAGTCCAAGCATCTGAATCAGTAGACACATTTATAGCTGCGCGTTGGAAATTAATAATATTATTATCTTTTATAAAATTATAACTATTTAATTTACCACTGGATTCACCTAAAGAAAGGATTCCATAATAATATGTATTTGTTGATTGGGGTTGTATTATATTGTTCCTAATTGTATCGTATTTATTGCCCGTAGTTCCAGACAGTGAACTCCCGGAAAAAAAGACTAACCCTTCACTCGTAGAAGTACTTCCCCCTTTTATTGTACAATAACGAACGCAATTATAATTTGCTTCGTTACTAAAATTTACCACTGGAGCATTTACATGCGTATTAATGATTTGTAATTGTGATGTTGTTCCAACACCCCCAGGCCTACCATCTATTGTTACATAATCTCCTTTGTTAAAATAGAGAATTCCTCCTGCAGTTGACTCACTGCCAGAAATAGTTAAGCCGGTTGCTCCTGCGGCAGGACGGATAGTCAGTGTATTTGAGCTCCCCATACAGTTAAATGGGTCTATCAAAATAGGAAAAGATTCACTAGTACTTACATAATTACTTTGTAATTCCAACACCAAAGAATTAGCCAATCCATAATTTGAAATAACCGCCATTGCTGCTGTCAAGGTAGCATAATTTCCAGTTGGCCCAACTGTTTTCGTTCCTCCTAAATTACAAATGTAGGTCATTGGGGTATTGTTGTTATAAGTACCCATCACAAAGGATACACCATTCAATAAATTCATGTTGGTGATTCCAGTTCGAGAAGCTGTAGGATTGGGTATGGTACCTGAAGATGTACCATGTGTACCTAACACCCCTACTACTCCCCCTGTATAAGTTGGTAAGCAGATATTATTTACAGAACCACCAGGTGTATTTACAAAGGTACCTCCCGAATAAGCTATCGAAATCGACGTACCTCCAGCCAATGTACATGCTGTAATATCAAATGTAGCGCCTTCTTGAACCTTAACAATCGTATTTCCTCCGTCTGTCACTGTGCAATTTACAATCGATTCATATCCAAATGTTGGCACCATTGTAATGTACCCACCAGTTGTAATATTTGCTGTTGTCGTTATTTGAACAGCCCCTAACTGACTTGCTGATTTAGCAAAGGGAAATAACCCGTAATAATTCCCTGAATTTGGAGTAATTGTGGTACTTGTAGGTATATAGCGCTTAAAAACACCATTATTCAATCGGCTATAAAAGCCACCTGCCGTATAACTCAATGTGTTTGCTGATGCTGAAGTTCCAATTTGTAAAGTATACCCATTTAAATCATGATATCCCTCTACTACGCTCAACGTACCAGCATTTGCAACGGTAAGATCGCTATTCATTCGTACTCCTTGTGCATTGTCAAAAGTTAAACTACCAGCAGTTTTTGTTGCATTGATATCTCCCGAATATTGTGTACTTGTTCCATTATACCAATACCTAGCACCAGTACTACACAAACGAGTTGTTGTCTGAATACACCCTAACGCAGCAGTTGAAGTGAGACCATCCGAATGACCTATTTTCAAAGTAGCTCCTGAAGAAATTGTTGTAGTACCTATCCCAGAAGTATAATATGGATGTGGAATATCTAAGGTTCCACCGCTATTTACTGTTAATGATAAATCGGCAACAAAATTAGAGCCTAGGGTCACCAACGCACCACTATTAATCACAAATGGTGTACTTGATGTTGTAAATGTTCCTGCTGTATAAGTAAATGTTTGACTCCCCGATTTTGTAAAATAAACTACATTCGATGTATTTGGCCCCCCATTGGTAAATGTTCCTCCTGTAATAGTCACATCACCTCCCCAATACGTACTGGCTGAATAACTATAACTTTTTCCTACATCAAACGTTCCTCCAGACAAAGTAAAACTACCTAACACTTCAAAAATAGCGTCATGACCACCTACTCCAGTATTTATCACATAAAAAGATCCTGCTGATTGAATAAAATTTCCATTTATGGTTAATCGAGCGACACTTGAGTTATTACACCAATTTAAAGCCCCTGTATTACCTGTTTTTGAGATTGTAAAATTCCCTGCTACAACCCTGGATGTAGCATCACTCGAATTCAAATTATAGGAATTACTTCCGGATTGTATATTCCAAATCACATGACCATAATTGGTTGAAGAAGCACCTAAACAACTAACAAAAGCACCATTGGTTGTTTCAAAATTCTGAAATTCAATAGTCGATGTTGATGCAAATGACTCTGTACCATTGAATAAAGTAGTTGCATTATTTATTGTTGCATGATTAAAAATATATTTTCCGCCAGCATTTATATTAAACTGTCCGCCAGAAGCAGAGGAAGTAATGGTTGTTTGGGCATTTCCATATACAATTCCACCATTACTAATTGTTAAAATCTGAATTGCATTTGCTGTTTGAATAGTAAGAGTTCCTTCTACTTGAACAGTACCTGTTACATTCCAAGCATTTGTTGTTGTAAGTTGGTGTCCTGATTTTATAATAAACAGATCGCCACTCGTAAAATCTGCCGGCCGTTGACCATTTCCATTTTGAGTCTTTGACCAATTATTTAAATCATTGGGATCTCCGTTTGATACCGCTGAATAAAATGTAAAAGAAAACAAATTATATGAAACTATAAAACAAGTAATTAAACATACATAGCGCATTGACTTATTTTTAAGTTGAGATGCAAATATAAGTACTCCGCCTTACAATTTTTCCAATTTGGGAAAAGAAATAGTAAAAAGACGAAAGACTATTAGATAAAAGACTTTGAGACAAAAGACCGCTAGACTTTTTACTTACTCTCAGTGAACTCTGTGGATTCTTTGTGCACTCTGTGGAGGAAAAAGACTTTTGAACACAGAGAAAAAGAGAAAACACAGAGAACGCGAAGGGTATAAAAATCTATTTCCCCTTTGAATGGGGATTAAGGGGGATGACATACTAAATCAAGTCACCTCCCTTTATCAATCCTCAAGGAGGGGACCTATATTAAGACTTAAAAACTCTCGGTGTCCTCAGATACTTCTTTGTGACCTTTGTGGTAGAAAAAGACTTTTTTACACAAAGAAAAAGAGAAAACACAGAGTGCGCGAAGGATGTAAAAGACAATTCCCCCTTTGAAGGGGGATTAAGGGGGATGACATACTAAATCAAATCACCTCCCTTTATCCCTCCTCAAGGAGGGAGACCTATATTAAGACTTAAAAACTCTCTGTGTCCTCAGATACTTCTTTGTGCACTCTGTGGTGGAAAAAGACTTTTGAACACAGAGAAAAAGAGAAAACACAGAGTGCACGAAGGGTGGAAAAATCTATTTCCCCCTTTGAAGGGGAATTAAGGGGATGACATACTAAATCAAATCACCTCCCTTTATCCTTCCTCAAGGATGGAAAGTTGTATACCACTACTTTAAGTATAAAAAAAACAGAGTTAAAGTAGTGATATAAATAAAAAAATTATGGGTTATGAACTATAAGTGAGAAGATTCACCCATAGTACATAACCCATAAACTCTAATTCAAGATTCTATTTTTTAGACTTTTTATCGTGGTAGTTAATAGTTACGGAATGATCTATAAAAATCTTATCTATACTATCCGTAGTGATGATATATCCTTGTGGCTCAAGATCGGCTTTCATTTTGTAATACTCATCCATGATGCCTTCGCGTTTCTTTTCTGTACTTTTCTGTACATCCATTTTTTCTGGTGTAGACTGACACGAAACGATACTCACAAAAACCAATATACTTAAACCTATTTTTTTCATCTAAATGGAACTTATTTTCCTAATTTCAACTGTATTTGTTGAACGTTTCCATCTGAAGAACGAATTTCTAACAAGTACATTCCTGTAGCAACTTCTGGATATTCCAGTGTAAAACTGTTTAATCCTTTATCTGCTTCAAAAACATTCACTGCTATTTCTTTTCCTACCGCATCGTGTAAAATACAGGTGACTTCTTTTTTCTGCTCTCCAGAAAACTCAACATGCACTCTATTATCATCTGATGGGTTAGGATATACTTTTAATCCTTCAAAATCCGACGTTCCTTGCAAAGATACCGATTCAATATCAGAATATTCATACTTTCCATCAAAATCCGTTTGTTTTAATCGGTAATAGGACGTACCTGTTATCGGTTTATTATCATAACCAAAGTAATACAAGTTTGTTGTACTGATTCCTGCTCCTGGTTTTTTGAATAATTCACTAAAATGCTCTCCATCTTGAGAACGTTCTACGGTGAAGTAATCGTTGTTTGTTTCACTCGCTGTAGCCCAGTCTAATCGCACTTTCTTCGCTTCTGGTTTTGCAGTGAAATATAATAAGTGAATAGGCAGTGGTTGTGCTTCATCTCCTGTTCCGGTATCAAAACTGAAAGTAGAAAGACCTGTCCATGTTAATGTATTTGTAGCATCGTTTACAGATCCAGTACCTTCTTTAGTACCTGTCGTAATATTTAATGCATTGTTTGGTTTATACCAAGTCGTACCACTTTTCTTAATTGGTAGTAACGCTGTTTCCGTACCGCTAATATCAGTATCGTCGTAAGTATATGAAATATCATAGTTTGGTGAGGTCATACCAGAAGGCTCAACAGACCAATAACGAGATATTTTTGTTGTATATTGAGATTGATTAAATCCAGGCACATATCCATCTACTACATAGGTTGTTAAATAAGCATTGGAAATTGATCCTGTTGCATTATTCAACGTAAAAGTCATAGGGCTGTAGATTGTAGCATCACCCATAGGGAATACATATCCTTGATCATTTTTAGAATTAATAAATCGTTTGATCGCTGAAGTATTATCTGTAGTAACTATATAAGACGATGAACTACCTCCAGTTAAAATTATATCTCCACTAGTCGAGCCTAATGATAATGTTTTATTAGAAGCAATACTTAATTTACCATTTGTTAGAGTTAGACCATTTGTAATAGTCTGGTTGTCTGATAGTGTTGTTGTAATGCCAGTACCATTCATTACCAAATTATAAAAAGTATTTACACCTGAAACAGCACCTGTTCCAGTGAACGTTGTTGTACCAGTACCAGCAGTAAATGTACCGTTATTAGTAAAACCACCGTTAATACTAATTGTATAAGTCGATTGATTAAGTGTAGCTCCTGATTCAATGATTAAACTTCCTACGCTCACATTTGAACCTAATATTGGTTGAGATGACGGACAACTATTTGCATTGGTAATTATTACACGGCTACTTGATGTTGGTGCTGAACCTGCAACCGAATAAGCAGTCCCATTATGAGATAGCCAGTTACTTGCAGTTGACCATGTATTATCCGTACCTCTCCATACATAATCACCATTTGCAGGAGTGGTAGACATTGGTGAGTTGAAAGTTATGGTTACATCATCTGTAGATGAATTACAACTCGTATTACTTACTGTCCATCTTAGTACATAGGTAGACCCTAAAGCTCCAGTGAATGTTGTATTACGAAGAGTAGCATCTGTCAAAATACCTCCAGTACCTGAAAAAATTGACCAGTTACCAATACCTACTGTAGGGTTGTTTCCATCCAAAGTCGTTTGGGTTACACCACACGTTGCGGTACTTATCTGATCTGTTCCAGCATTGGAAGTTGTTGGAACTGCTTTTAGAGTCTGTGTACCACCAGTATCCGTATCGCTACCAGCCTTTGTGCTTGTAGAAGTAAGATTTGTAGTAGTGATTGCATTCACACCAAGAGTTACATTATTTGTTGGATTGGAAGCAACGTCCATAGTTATCCAAAAATAATAGGTTGAGCCACTACTTAACGTTGGTGAAGTAAATGCGGTAAATGCTCTTGTTCCAGCATCACCTAAAGAATTCAAAGTAGTGATTAAAGTTGTGTTTAGATGATTTAAATCATTATCAGTACCATACCATAATTTATAATTTGTAATATCTGTTTCTGCATAGTTACCTGTGGTTGTAAACCCAACATTGGTTAAATTTCCTGATCCATTGGTAATCGCTAAACTAAAACTTTGAATAGGCACTTTTGTAGAAGAAGCACAATTGCTAGCTGCATTAACTGTATTTGAAGCTAAGGTAATTGTTGCAGTAACAGAAACAGCAACAATTTCTCCTGATACCATTTGCATCGCACCGTAAGTACCAGCAACACCATTGATTGTTGCTGTATTAAATGAAATCAAACCTAATTGATTCGTTCCACTGCTTCCAGTTAAACCACAATTGCTACAATCGTTACCTGAACGGTAATCTACGAATAAACGACCAGCAGTACCTGCAGTATTAGTCGCGGAAGAGACAAAGCCAGTTATGGTTAATGTTTTCGCAGCCGTCCAAGAAACTCCTGTACTGCTTGAAAAGTATAAAGTACCTGTAGAACCAAGTGCTAACGTTGAATTTTCTGATAAAGTAAGTGTACCTAAATCCGTTGTAGTTGAACCTGCTGTAAAATTACCTGTACTTAAGGTACCGCCATTTAAAACAACACCTCCGCCACCAACAGGTATGGCATTATTTACTCCCATTGCTAACGTACCAGCTGTAACAGTTGTTGCGCCTGTATAGGTATTTACACCAGAAAGTGTCATTGTACCTACACCTAATTTAGTTAAACCATACGTAGCACCTGAAATAATTCCACTTACAGTCAACGTGCTAGCAGAAACGGTTACTTGACGTGTAGCAGTCATAGTAACTGCACCTGTTCCCGTACTTAAAGCATTTGAACCAGTAAATGTAAAATGACCTGCCCATGACATTGGGTAATTATTCATTGTAATTGAACTACCACTTGTATTATTAATGGTACCTCCATTAATCGTAAAAGTTCCTGTAGTTGCTCCAAGTGCAGCAGCGTTGTTTATGTTTAAAGTACCAGCATTTAATGTTACACCATTACTAAATGTATTTGTACCACCAAGTGTCAAGATACCTGCACCTGATTTAGTAATGGATTTATCTGATGGGGTATATATTATTATAATTTGACCTGCGCCACCAGCACCACCATTTACATTAGAACCTCCATCAGAACCTCCACCACCTCCTCCAGGTTGTGAACCATCTGAACCATTCCCATCTAAACCACCTGAACCACCTGAACCACCTGGATAAGTTCCTGAACCACCTGTTAAAGCACAAGAACTTTGAGTAGATGTGTTAGCTGGACCAGAACCATTTGAACCTGATCCAGCACCTCCACCTCCAGTACCACCGGTTTGAGCACTTGTACAATCATTATCTGGTGAGCCACCTGTATAACCACCTGTGTATCCATTTCCACCAGAATATTTTTGTGTTGATGAACCAGACACGGTTGATGCTGCTGATGTTCCACCTGAGCCTGCAGTGTTAGATATACCAGCGCCCCCTCCTTTTGCAATATTTGAAGCACCAGCACTTGAACCTGCAGATGTATTTCCAAAATAGGAATCTCCACCTGCTGTTGCTGCAGTAGATGATGAACCGATACCTTTTGTACCACCTGTTCCTACAGTATAGTTGTAAACTTGACCAGCTGAAACCGTTAATGTAGACCTTACATATGCCCCACCACCACCTCCGGCGGTACCTCCATTAACAAGAGCATAAGCACCTCCACCTCCTCCTCCCCAACAATGAACTGTTGCAGAAGTTACTCCAGCTGGACAAGTCCAAGTGCCATTTCCAGTTGAAGTAACAGTAACCGTGCCATTTCCAGAATTAGATATAACACCATTGATTGTTAAGTTATTGTTATTTACAGTAATAACAGAAGTTCCTGTTAAACCTACACTACCTGTATTTTGTGTCAAATTATTTGAACCAGTAAAAATAAAATCATTGTATATAATTACAGGGTTTATAATTGTACGATCAGCACCGCTCGCATCTAATGAACCACCACTAATAGTCAAAGTACCTGAACCTAATCCTGAATCATTTCCAATTGCTAATGTACCTGCTGATACAGTAGTACCTCCTGTGTGCGTATTTGTACCTGATAATGTTAAAATACCTGAACCTGATTTAGAAACAATTCCTGAGCCACTGATGACACCGGTAGAAATCGTTGTATTATTATCTCCATTAACGGTCAAAGTATAGCCAGCGGTAGTAATATTTCCAGTTAATGTTAAATTTCCAGTACCTGAAGAAGTTACCGTTGCATTAGCTGACAAAGTAATTGGAAGTGATGCACTAGTTGGAGATGCACTTGTACTTAATAATGCACCTGATGATGAAACACCTGTTCCAGCTAAATCAAAATTACTCCAGGTAGATAGAGTTTGAGCATTGACATCTAAAGCCCCTCCTGATTCTACATAAATAATACTCGATGCATGACCAGACCAAGTCGATGTAACTTGGTATTTGTGACCAGTCTGTATTTTAAATTTCGATTCGCTTGTAAAATTACTTGGCGTTGAACCACTACCGTCTCTTTTTGTTGTCCAGTTAGTTAAGGTGTTAGCGTTTGTATTGTCATCAGCGTATCTACTGTAATAAATCATTCCAACCCCTTCATAACAACCTTTTATATATTCCTCTCTAGTAGATCCTCGTATGTCATCAGAAACTGTTGCTCCTAAATTCGTACCTGTACCAACTGTTGTATAACCACTTGAAGTTAATGAACCATCTGAATTAATCGTTATTAGTGTATTAGTGCCATCTCTATGATATCTAGAACTTGTACCACCACCGGAAGTTAATGTTGCATCTTTAACATAATAGTAGTTGTAATCATAGGTTGCATCAGAAAAAGTACCATATGTGATTCCTTGAGATGCTGTAGATCCTCCATCGGTACGAGTGTTAATTAAAATGTTATTTTTCACATTAGGTGTAGCCCCCTGTCTAATACAAAAAGAATAACCATCCATTGAATTGACTGTTGTATGTCCACTAATGTATATTGTGTTATGGTAAGCTACTAAACTTGTAATATAATCTCCATAAATTCCATAGATTGACAATGCATTATTATTGGATGAACCTTCATTATCACATTCAAAAAAATTATTGTACGCATTTAATGATGTTGCAGTCAGTCCTATAATACCATATATATAACCACCATTGGGATTTAAATTTTTAAAATTGGTGATTTTATTTTTTTTAATTACAGAGGATGCATTAGGTATACCTGCCATATTTACTCCCATAACGGACGATCTGTGAGGGGAAGTTGAAATATTATTATACAATTTATCTATGGTATTCTCACTTACAGTATATGTCCCTGTTGAACCTATTTGTATACCATAAAGATCTTTTGCTGCGTCTCCTGATTGAGAAATGTTTTGAATAGTATTAGAACTTATAATGTAGATACCTGTACTAGCAGCATTAATACCCATACTTACAGTGGTTGTTGTAGAAGCAATAGAAATATCGTTACTAGTTGATGATCCAATTGTATTTGATGATATTGTATGGGTACCTGTTGCGGCCACATTGTCTTGAATACCTCTAAAATATCCGTTTTTACATGTAATTGCACTAATCGTGTTAGAAGAAATTGATATTGATGGTGCTGCTTCATTGTAAATGACTGTTACGTTTGCAGAAGCATTATTAGTTACTGTTGTTCCTAGTCTAAGATTTGTCAATGAATTAGATTCTATTTTTGCACCTGTTGCTCCGGTTTCGTTGTATATTCCATAAAGTTTTGCTGCCCCCGTAGAATAAACAATACATTTTGAAATTGTATTATTAGAAATGTCAATTGCTGTTGCTCCTCTATTGAAAATACCATAGAGTAAATGAGCAGCGGATGTTGTCGATGCGCCACCACATCTTAATGAGTCGATTGTATTATTTGCAATTGTTATTGTACCTGCGCTATGATTATATATACCATAAAGTTGTGTAGCCGTAGTTATAGCTTGATCTGTTGTACCAATTCCACCAATATCATTGTATGAAATATTCACGGTACCCGTTGAATTACAATAAATACCAAAAATTCTTGCGTCAGCTGCTACACAATTAAAAGAAATTGAACTAGTTGAAGAATTTGATCCAATTACGTTTTTATTTCCAGAAGCACCAATATTAGCAGAACCGGCTAAAATGGCTATTCCATTGAACATACCTTCAACAGAAGTTGTTGCTGTTTGTCTTACGTCAGTTAATTTAATATTTTTTATCGTATTTGAATGAATTGTTGATGCTGTAGAAGTACCAACTTTTAAATAAATTGCAGTAAAACTATTTGATGCAGTTGCATGACCTGTGAAATCATAAGTACCTGAGTTATTAGATTGATTACCACCAATAGTATTTCCTGTAATTGTAAAATCATTTCCAGCGCTTAATGTGTATTCGATGTCAATTACTCTATGGGTCACAGCTGCTCCTATGTCAATAGCAGAAGTTTGATAGAATTTATTATTTGTTATTATCCATTTTGTATTATAGTCGCTCAATAACAAACCACTATGAGACGTTGATGATGAAAAATAATTATAGATATAATTACCATTTATAGTAATATCATTATTAACAGTAGCATCACCTAAAGAATAAATTGCATTAGTTGGTTTTGTTGCCCCATCGTAAATTTCACAATAATTTATTTGATTGTACTCGTTTCCTGTACCACTCGCTGCGCCGGTACTAAACCATATAGAACCATTATTTGCAGCTGTATTTACACCACTAACATTACAATATTCGATTTTATTGTAAGTTGCATCATTTATGAATTTGAATACATAACCTGAAGTTGAAGAGTTTGAAATTGTTAAGTTATTAGTTTTTGACATTGTAGCACCAGAACCAGGAGTACCGGCCGGGGATCCATTAAAATAAATGTAATCTGCACCATTCAATAAAATTGTACCCGTCGTACTTGAACTTGTAATTGTTTTACTGTTAACCCCAGATGCTGGTTGAATTGTAATAGTTCTTATAGATGAACTGGCTACACTAGCAAATGTTGACGGAAAAGTAATCATTGGATTGGATGCTCCTTCAGTTGTTGATGTACCATCGTAATTTGATTGTAATTCTAAAATAATATTGCCAGTATATCCGCAACTATTTAATTTTGTAATTGCATCATTCAATGATGTAAAATGTCCACCACTTACACCTACTTTTAAAATACCGCTATAAGAAGATCCCGATACTGTTATAGAAACTTCATCAAAATTAGACCCACAACTATTTGATATAGTCCATCTTAACACATAAGTACCTGCACCACCTGCAGGTGTAAACGTTGCGCTTGCCGATGAAGTACTTGATAACTGATTAGTATTTGTATTAGGACCAGAAGTAATCGACCATACTCCTGTTCCAACTGAAGGTGTATTTGCACCTAACACGATTGATGGTGTTCCACAAGTTGGAAGAGTAATGTCAGATCCTGCAGCAGATGTTGTTGGACTTTGAGTTTCTACAGTTACCGTTGCAGATGCACTATTTGCCGCAGCACATACGCCATTTGTTACGACTGCTCTGTAATACGTTGTTGAAGTTAAGTCTGTTGCAGTCAATGAAGCCGTTGTATTTGCTACATCTGTTAATCCTGCAGAAAAATCACTTGCTGTTGAGTACTGCCATTTGGTAATGGATCCAGTATGTCCACTTAAGGTTAATACTGTTGAATTCGTACCTGTACAAACTGTTGCACTTCCGGCAATAGAACCTCCAACAGATGTAGGTGATACCGTTACCGTTGCCGTAGCACTATTTGTAGCAGCACAAGAACCACTTGTAATTACAGCTCTATAATACGTTGTTGCCGTTAAATTCGTTGCCGTTTGTGTTGTCGTTGCATTCACAATATCCGTTACGGCAGATGAAAAATCACTGACTGTGGAAGATTGCCATTTGGTTATAGTACCTGTATGACCACTCAACGTCAATCCTGTTGAATTTGTACCTGTACAAACTGTAGCACTTCCTGCAATCGAACCACCTACAGATGTAGGTGAAATAGTTGCACTTCCCGTTGCAATATCTTTTTGTGTTGCACCAGTAGAAGTACAGGTTATATTACCACTTGCACCGTTAGAAGCCGCAGTGGTTGTGCGCACATAGATGGTTGTTGAAGCAATAGTACCAGAGCTTCCTACAGTAATACCAGTACCATTTGTACCAATGTTAGAACTAAAATCGGAAGTTGTAGATACTTCATAACCAACAGGGGGGTTAACTAATATTCCAGCACTCATATTAACGCCAGAAACAGTGAATGATTGAGAAGTTGAGTTACTTCCAGAACATGCTGAGAAAGTAGAGAATGAAGCTGAAGTTGTAATTGTTGGAGGTGATAAATAAACTAGAATAATCATACCATTAGCTCCAGAACCACCTGCAGAAGTAGTAGCATCATTACTACCACCACCTCCACCTCCTGGTGTTATTCCATTCCCTCCATTCCCTGAACTACTCTCACCAACTCCTCCATCTCCACCAAAATCACTACCACCACAAACACCACCAGAGACATCTACATCTCCACCTGCATTACCAATAGTTCCATTTAAATTACTAACATTTAACTGTTTTGAACCAAAAAAAGATCCAGATGCACCACCCCCTGCACCACTATAACTTCCTCCTGTATTACCATCTCCTCCAGAATTTAATACACTTCCTATCGAACTACCAGTACCAACTCCGCCAGTTCCTTTAGTTCCTCCATTAGTAGCTCCACCTGTTCCTGCTTTTGCTAAAACTCCATCAGAAGATGATGAAGGAGCAGCATTTGACGTTTTATTAAACCAAGAATCAGTTCCACCACCTCCAGTATTAGATGTATTGGCTGTTGCTCCAGCACCACCTGTTCCAACACTGTAGTAACAAGTAGTAATTCCCGATAAACTTAAATTTGTTAAATAAGCTAATGCCCCACCACCTCCACTTGACCCTCCTTTTGTAGTACCTGTGGTAGCACCTCCACCTCCACCTCCTCCCCAAGCATAGATATCAACAGAAGTTACACCAGATGGAACAGTCCAAGAACCACTTCCTGATGACAATGTTTGTTTTAAATATCCTGGATAACCTGTAATTATTATATTATCGATAAATGAAGAACTAGAACCGCTAACAGTCCATACTAGTACTCTTAAATACAAATTTTGACCTATTATATTTGAAATTTGATAAGTTGAAGTGGTTGCTGAATTAGAATTGTATCCAAAATCAACCCAATTTGTTCCATCCGAAGATACTTGAGCTAATAACCCATCAGCATATGATGCAACGATACCTAAATCTACAGATATAGAAACGCGACCATAAGTTGAAATATCAATAGGGTTACCCGAATTAGCATACCAAATAGCTACATTCGTTGTTGACAACTTAGTAGTTGCGCCAAAGCTACCTTTTGCTTCAAATTTACCATTATTTACGTAAAAATAATCATTAGTAGAAAAACCAGTTGCCGCATTCCCAGCTAGTGTTATATTCCAATTAACACCACTAACATCTACAGCAGATAATTGGTTTTTACCCTTTCCCGCATGTGAAGCATCATCAAAGTTTTCAGAATAAATAGTAGTTTGAGCATTTAAATTAAACCCTAAAAAAATGCAAACAACCACCTTCATCCACCCAATCTTACCTCCAAAATTTCTTATAAAATTTCCCATAATCTATGTATGTTAACCCCTTATTTCCTTAAGAAAAAAGAGAAAATTATTTTTTTAATATATTTGGCGCGTTTTTTTTCGTTTTCAAATCAAAAAACGTGAAGGTCAGAAACAAATCGAAATGATTAATTTGCTAAAAACAGGGTCTAAACTAGACTTTTATTATTAACTCTTAACCATTGCATTATGTTACTAATCAATCGCATACCAAATTTACTTAGTTAAAAACGACAACGCTCGTTTGCGCGTGCTTTCTAACAAAACGTTTAAACTTTTGAATCGTTGCTTTTGAAAGCTTTTGAAAACAAGTAGTCTAACAAACAAATATATAAAAAGTACACAAAAAAAAGGATGTAATCTCCTGTTTTTTATGGTTTAGTTTTCAACAAAAATTTAAAAAAGGGTGGAAAAACGAGCTTTTTTTTAGATTACCACCATTTATTATAAAATGGTTAATTTGTTTAAAATCAAAAAACTAAATTTTTCTAAATCATTATCAATACAAGCTATGGAAACTATTAATTTCAACTTACGGTCTGTATTCCCTAGAAAAGTAACTACGATCCTGTTGATTGTCCGTTTGAAGGGCAAAAAAATAGTTGTTTCCACAAGAGAAAAAATTTTAGTAGAAGATTGGGATAAAAAAACACAACGTGCAAACAACCATGAAAAAAAACATGTACATGAGGTTATCAACAGAAGATTAGACACTATTGAAAATGCTGTTTTCAAACTATTGAAAGATTTTGAAAATAAACCAGTTGAACCAAACTTAAATTTCTTAAAACAAAACATTCTTTTTCATATTGAAAATCAACAAAAAAACGATCCGAGTGATTATTTCTGGAAGCTTTTTGATACATTTGTTTCATACAAACGCAAGAGCACTCAATCTTTCAAAGAGTATGATTTGGCATTGAGAAAACACCTAAAATCAGTAGAACGTATAACTGGTATTCCCATCAATTTTAATGCGCTTCATTACAATGAACAGGGTTTTATCGAGCGTTTTCGTTATTATTTAACCCACGAAGCGATAAACAAAAAAGGAACCTTTGGGCTACTCACCAACACCATTTGGAAGCAATTTAAAAATTTGAAAGCGTTTTTAAACTGGTGTTTTGATCAAAATCATATTCCTAGATTTTCTATCAAACATCTTAACGCACAAATTGAACATATTGATCATGTATATCTTACAAATGAAGAATTAATTTCCTTGGAAAATCTTATACTTCAAGAGGAAGAAAAAACAATTCGTGACTTATTTTTATTAAGTTGCGAAACGGGTTTGCGATTCAGTGATTTATGTACATTGAGTTCTGTTTCTCCAAACACCGATTTTTTTGAAGTTTACCCTAAAAAAACGCGAAAAAAAGAACCATCTAAACGTATCATTATCCCATTTTCCGCACGTGTGAAAAGAGTTATACAGACAAACAATGGTCAAATTCCTAGTTATTCCTATGCTAAAATCAATCGTTTTAACTCAATCCTAAAAGAACTTTGTGAAAAAGCCGAAATCAATTCGGAATGTGTTCATTATCGAATTGTTCAAGGAATAGAAATTATGTCTTTATGTAAAAAATACGAATTGGTTACTTCTCATACAGGTCGTAGAACTTTTTGCACCTTAAAATTTTTAGCAGGAATGCCAAGTCACGCCATCATGAAATTTAGTGGTCATTCTTCGGAACAAAATTTTTTACGCTACTTAAGGTTGGATGCTGAAATTGTTGCGCATCGTTATCGAAGTTTTTTTTGAGGGGTTCAGATTAGAATATTGCAGATTGGAAGATTGAAAGATTGAAAAATTTTGACGCAGTGAACGCAGAGAAAATTTATTAGATAAAAGACTGAAAGACGAAAGACATCATCAGACCTACGTACATACACTTTTGGGACTCTATCGTTGCTTTTTAACACAGAGGACACAGAGAAATTAGGAATTATAGATGATGAATTGAAGAGCTCAGAGGACTTTGTGAATTCTTTGTGATCTCTGTGGTTATTTTTTTGACACGGAGGACGCAGAGGAAATTTATTAGACACAAGACTAGGAGGCGTTAGACATCAGACAATATTCTCCTTCCCGCTTTAAACTTTGTGATTTAAATAGAATTTAAGTATACCACCTATTATATTATACTAATTCAATTAAAACTAAAAATGAACTACCAAATCTATGAAAAAAAAATACTTTTGGTAGATTAATAATTTGAATAAAACAAATAGAACATACAACCAAATCAAATTATTTTAACTACATTTGGTCGTTAAATATTTTTATAAAATGGTTGGTAGAGAAACTGAAACAGCAAGATTAAAGAATTCACTAAACACTTCAACATCTGAATTAATAGCTATTTACGGAAGAAGAAGAATCGGTAAAACATACTTAATTCGAAACTGTTATAAAAATGACATTGTCTTTGAAGCTACAGGATTATACCAAGGTACAATAGAACAACAATTAAGGGTCTTTCTTCGTCAATTAAAAGTAGTTTCTAAAACATTTAATGAAGTTGAAAAAATAGCAAATTGGGAAGATGCATTTGAACTTCTAAAAAAATATATTTCAGGATTGAGAAGTAAAAATAAAAAAGTAATTTTTATCGATGAATTTCCTTGGTTTGACACGCATAAATCAGATTTCTTAATGTATTTCGGTCATTTCTGGAATACTTATTGTGAAAAAAGAAACGATTTGATTGTAGTTTTATGTGGTTCAGCAGCTTCTTATATGGTGCAAAACATACTTCAAAACAAAGGAAGTCTTCATAATCGACTAACCTATAAACTTCAAATAAATCCTTTTACATTATACGAAACAAAGCAATATCTTGGGCAAAAAGGAATCAATTGGACACATTATAATATTGTACAACTTTATATTATACTTGGAGGTATCCCTCATTATTTATCTAAAATAACTAAACAAGAAAGCGTAACGCAAAACATTCAACGTCTTTGCTTTGATTTAAATGGCGATTTAGTAAATGAATTTGAAGAAGTTTTTGAATCCCTATTTACGCAATCCAATACACATAAAGAAATAGTAAGAGCTCTTGGAAAAACGCAAAAAGGATTAACAAGAGATGATCTGATTCGTAACACATCTTTAACGGGTGGAGGAAATTTTTCTAAAGCATTAAATGAATTAGTAGTTTCTGGATTTGTTTCTTTTTCAAAAACATATGGAAACAAAAAAAAATTAACAACCTACAGACTAAGTGATGAATATTCAAGATTTTACTTAAAATATATCGAACCAAATAAAAATCAAAGTCTACATTTTTGGCTTACGCTATCCAGAGATCAATCATTCATCAGTTGGTGTGGTTTCAACTTTGAAACAATCTGTTTAAAACATATTCATCAAATAAAAAAAGCATTAGGAATCGTCGGGATTCATTCAGAAAACACTAGCTGGAAGAATGAAAATGCACAAATCGATTTAATTATTGACCGTTCTGACAAATGGATAAATTTGATCGAAATGAAATTTTACAATCAAGAATACACCATCGACAAAAGTGAATACCAAAAATTAATTAACCGTATACAGTATTATCAATCAGCAACAAAAACAAAAAAACACATTTCTCTAGTGATGATTTCACCTTTTGGAATAAAACAGAATGAATATGCAAGAGAGATAGTAGATAATGATTTCACCATTG